>JASIEW010000117.1 GCA_030045755.1 Nitrososphaerales archaeon | reverse complement strand
TGGAGACAGTCGCGCCGCGTGGCCGGCCGAAGGTTGGACCTCCCTGAGCCAGATCCCGCCGCTGCCTGCGACCTCGCCTTTGCTATCCGTAACGATGAAGCAGTGAAGGAGGCGCTTCTTCATCTTCTGGGGAGCCCACTTCCGGTACGAGGCGTCCCCTATTTCGTGCTCCTCGGCAGTTCGCGGCCGCATGTCCTCGAACATCATGTGCCTGTGGCGCACCAGGACCTCGATGTCCTTCGTTGTGGCTGCCCTGAGCTTGAAAGGGGCTTTCGTGGCTCGAAGGGCGTCGGCCCGCCGCCTTTAAAGTCAGAGCGACGAGCGTCCTCAAAGATAGCCGTTGCTGACTGTACCGAGCGAGACTTGGCCGCCCGTCGACGTGGAGGCGACCTGGAGCGAGGCGGCCGTTTCCGCAGTCTCCGAGCCGAAGGAGTAGTACGACGGATAGACCTGCATATTGGCGTATGAGTTCAGAAAGTAAAGCGACAGGAAGGAGTTCATGCTGGTGTACGTAGTCCCATAGCTGCAGCAGAACCCGGTCCAGACCAGCTCCACGTCGTACGGGTCGGAGCCGACGGTCTGATAGGGCGTCACGACTATCGCAGCAGACACCACGTTCTTGATTGGGATCAGCACCTGGTCGAACCAGCCGTTCCCGAATGGCTCGTTGTAGAAGGAGACCTGCACTCCAGTCCCGTGGATCACTTCGACCGCTATGGAGAGGTTCAGGTCGAGAGGAAGCGTATACGCCTCGAAGCTCAGTCCGTACGAGTATGTCCCGTCACTGATGCTGCCCTTCCCACTCGCTGCCGCCAGCTCGCTTGTCGACTGAGTCGAGTTGAAGACGAGGTCGCGCGGCGTGTTGACCTCCTTGTTCAGGGTGTCGAAGCGGTTCGTGTTCTGCACCCAAAGGACCTGCACGCCCGTAGTCGTGTTCACCTGGACGAACGCGTTCAGCTGGAGGTTCGCCCCGTAGCGGGCGTTCGAGTAGGCGTTGTTCCACGCTTCAGTCGGGAGCGAAGCGTTGTATGCGCCGAGAGAGTTGATCTTTGCATTCCCGTAGACTTGGCTGGTGCTGATGGTGTATCCCTTCAGGGCACCGCTCTGGTTCTCGATCCCGTACGTCGCGACACCGACAGGCGCGGGAACAGACGGGTCGTCGAGGTAGTACTGGAACCAGCTGTTCTGCAGTATCTGCTCCTGGTCTTCTATCGGAGAGAATGCGATGGTCTGCTGTTCGATGCTGGTCGAGCTCAGCGTCGTCAGACTGGAGTGCAGCGTGGATGAAAGCTGGGTCGTAGACTGACTGCTTCCGGTCGTGGTGCTGACGGTGACGGGAGAGGTCACGGGAGAGGTCTTGGGGGAGGACTCCAGCACCGCGACGCCTATTCCTGCAACTACGACAACCGCTATGACCACGATCGCTATGACGCGGGCCGCTATGCCACTTCTAGCGGAATGAGGCAACACCCTGCGCCCTCATTCGATTGGATATATTGCTTAGGAAGGGAGTGTCAGAGGGCAACAGACCGTCCACGGGTCCACCTGTCTTCGGTCGGCTAAGCGGTTCCCTTTCTCTTAGCATGCAGGACAGCGGCCCTCTCGACTGCAGCTTCGAACGGGACTCCCTGGGCTACCTCGGGCGAGAGACCCAGGCTCTTGTAATACGCCTTGACTATTAGACCCTGGAGGAGGACGCTTCCCGACCCAGTCACGCGTCGCAAGTTCACGGACAAAGTCTTCGCGTCGCTGACTCCGGGCCTGCCGCCAAGGTGGACAATCAGGGCCGCGGATGGCGACTCGCCGAGCACCTGTCGCAGCGTCTCCGTGACAGTCTCGCCGAAGACGTCGCTCGCGGCGCTCTCATTCTTCTGCTTCAAAGCAGCAAACGTGTCTTTAGAATTTCCATGAAGCTTCTATTATGGCTTCCTGATTTGGACTCCATCTGGTCACCCTCCACCGACGTTGCGACTTCCCCCATGAGGCGCACGCGCCGGCAGGTCTCAACGAGCGTGTCGTTCCAGAGTCAGCCCACCCTTAATAGAGGGGATGAACGCTGCACGGCCGTTGGGTGAGGAACAGCGGCCGTTGATGAACGGCGAAACAAGATGCCCGACCTGTGGTGAAGTCGCCCGGCTGTATCGGACGCCGAGGGGGCTCAGGTGCCTTTCCTGCATCAGGCGAGCCGATTCGGGTGGCCTTGACTTCAGGGTCCACGCGAGACGACGAAACTTTCCAACATTCAACAGAGACAAGAAGGAAGCCGTCGCCTCGAAAGAGTAGATCGCCTTAGCGGCGTGAAGCTTCGTCGAACCCTGTACTAGGTTCAAACATCGACTTCTTCGCCCGTCGAACCGTCTATCCACACCGTCCTGCGCTTGTTTCTGAGGACGAGTTCGATGCGATACAGAGGATAGAGGAACGGCCTGACGCCCACCAGGTCGTAGTCAGACCTAAGCCCTCTGACCACTTCCCTGATGCTGGACTCGCTCAGCCCGCGCTTCTGGGCGCCCTTGTCGGTCACCTCCACCCCGGCCAACTCCAAAGGAGACTCCCTAAGACTGAGTTCCGGCATGCTGGTCGTCCTCCTAAACACTTTCGCTCTCCCCATCATGGAAGACTTTGCAAGCTTACGTCGCTCCAACTCCTGCAGGACTCGTCTCGCGAGGCTCGCAGAGACCTGGGCCTTGTTCGCCACGTCGATGGCCCCTCGGTATTCGTCTTCACTCAAGCCTCTGAGCACTTCGACCTCCCTCGCTTCGAGTCCAAGGAGGCGCTCGAGGCCCTCTCCCAAGACTATCTTACGACTCAGCTCGACCGACTCGCCGGTCTCGGCATCGATCACGAAGTACTTCGTCTCGTATTTCCTGTTGAGGACGCCTGTCTTCAGGCCGACTCTGAGTTCAAGTAGCCGCCTCTGGACGGGCTCAATCTTCGCGATGACCTCCTGCTGGCCGAACAAGCCGTAGCTTTTGGCCCTCTTGAGACGACCCGGGACCTGCTCCGGCGGCAGAGCGAAGGCGATCCCCAGGGGCCTGTCGTCGTCGGGAACCTTGTTTGGACTCTGTACAGCCTCACTTGGGCGGTCGGCTTCCGCCTTGTCCTCCCTTCTCTCCGGTTCCGCGACAACCTGCTCAGAAGGGATGTCTAAGACCGGGCTCCAGTTAGACAGTTGAAGAGGTTTCACCTCGCGCCGGACGAACTGCGGGGTCACTCCCCCAGGTCTGGTCTCCCGCTGCCTTATTCGGACGCACCTCGGAGAAGAGGAGAATCCGCCCATCGCGTAGAAGTTCCCGGAGGTGAGCCCGGTCAGCTGCTTGGGAAGGCTCCGCTCGGGGAAAAACTGCGACACCGCTTCGAGGTCGTTCTTGATGACGAGCTTCCCCACGAGCTGGTTCCCGCACTGGCTGAGTGTGTTTTTGTCCACGACCGACGGTCGCTGGGTGCAGATCATCAGGCCGAGCCCACGCTTGCGGCCCCTCCGCGCTATCTCGTCGAAGATCGGCAGCCTGTCGCCTACCTGGGGGATGAACTTGTCCGCCTCCTCCACGATCGTAAGGTACGGCACGCGTCGCTCCTCGACCGCTCTGTAGAGCTCTCCTAGGAAGGTGCCTATCTTCTGATTGCGGTCGCTCGCCTCTGAAACGTCAAGGATCAGAGGCGGGACGTCAGGGGCTTGCGCGGCGAGCTCCTTCTTGCTGAAGCTCCCCCACTTCAAGTCCGCCTTCTCGTCGTCCGCCACCCAGACCACGTCGTA
>JASIEW010000116.1 GCA_030045755.1 Nitrososphaerales archaeon | reverse complement strand
CAGGTCGAGGACTGCGCTGAACGCGATCGTCGGTGTTCCGCCTGTGTTCCACCGCCGAAGCGAGTTGCGCGTGGTGGAGCACAGATGGAGAACTGATCCCAGTGCGGTCCTTCGGTTTACGGCGAACGTCCACTCAGTCTGCGTGAAGCCCAGTCAAGGAGAGGCCGGCTTCAATCTGAAGTTCAAGCTCCAGCCTGGCGTCACTGACGAACTCAGGCGCAACATGGGCGCTTGGTGGCCTAACTTCTGTGCCGAAAGAGACCCGTCAGTCGCTCACGCGCGGCGCTAGGAAGTAGTGGGCGCGTGCCCCCTGCTCGTTCAGCTTGAACTCGAGACGAATAGGCTTCTTCGTGGAGAACTCAGCCAGTAGCGTGTCTGAGACCCCTCCCATGGCCTTCGTGATGCTGACCAGATAGTCGATGGAGTAGGTGGCCTTGTTCTCCGCGCCTACCTGCAGATCGAGGACGTCGGCATCGCTCTTTTCGAGCTGAATCGAGGCCTGGCCTATGTCCGACTTGCCCGAGAACGCCAACTTGTCTTTCGAGGCCGAGATTACGACTTGGTCAGACACTACAGATATGTCGCTGAGCACTTTCTCGAAGATGCTCTTTGTCAGAGTTGCTTTGACGTCGAATTCAAGCTTGGGGAGCGGCGCCGTCGCGCTGCTGCTCTCAAGCAGATGAACAGTGAACTCGCGCTTGTAGCCGTTCACCAGCCTCATCATTATGGAATCTTCCGCAGTGGAGGATATCTCGACGCTGTCCTTTGTTTCGGACCTTCCGACCAGTTTGACCAGGTCTTCTACCCTGAGGCTGAACTTGAACGGCTTATCACATTCGTACTTCTCGAAGGCCACCACAGGCCAGGAAAGGTCGACGAGTGCGACATGGGATGGATCCATTGCCCTGAAAGAGAGTCCTTCGCCCGTTGCCTCGAACGTCGCCTCTTCTACGAGGGTCTTCACCGCCGCCGCGACTGCCTTCCACTCTGAGCTTGATGTGGTCTTGGCGAAGAACAACTCGGTCAGGGGCACCGGCCAACTTGGTAAATAACCATATTGAACACCCGGGTCGCCTCACGTGACTCTGGGCCTGAAACTGACCGCCTTTCCTGCACTTCCGTTGGACTGGTACGGAGCTCCGAGCCAAGCTTAAATCCAACAGAACGGCAGGGAAGTTTCCAAGTGAGAAATTGAAGTTCCCCAAGGAGATCCGGACGAACTGTCCGTGGTGTGGTCATCACACCGCGCACTCCGTCTCTCTGTACAAAAGAGGCAAGGAGCGCGCTGGTTCATGGGGCGCCAGGCGTCAGGCGGGAAGAAAGAGAGGATATGGAGGACAAAAGTTCCCTGAACTCATTCGTACGGCGAAGACGACGAAGAAGGCTACGCTGAAGCTGAAGTGCAAGGAATGCAACAGAGAGGTAATGAGAGATGGAATCAGACTCAGGAAGGCGGAGATAGCGACTTGAAGCGTGAGAGGGAGCCTATCCCCAAGATGAAGAGCGAGTTCCTTCTTGTGAAATGTCCCGACTGCCAAGAGGAGAGGATCATCTTCTCAAACGCATCCAAGGATGTAGGGTGCGTGGGCTGCGGAAGGAAGCTCGCTCAGAGCACGGGAGGAAGGTCTATCGTCTTGGCCACCGTCGTGAAGAAGCTCGGATAGGCCAAAGGCCTAATAGCGTCGAGGAAGTCCGTCGAACAGGAATTTGAGCTCTGAAAGACCGCTCCCAGAACCAGGCGAAGTCGTCATCTGCACGGTCAGGGAAATCACTTCGCATGGAATCTATGTGAGTCTCGACCAGTACGACGGCACGAACGGCTTCCTTCATGTCTCTGAAATCTCGACTGGCTGGGTCAGGAACATCGACAGGGTAGCCAAGGTCTCTCAGAAGCTTGTGCTGAAGGTGATCAGGATGAACAGGATGAGGAGGGAAATCGACCTTTCGCTAAGACAGGTTACGAACGAAGAAAGACGGGCCAAGGTGATCGAGTGGAAGAGAGAGGAGAGGGCCCTCACCATAGTCGACGCGGTGAAGACGAAACTCAACCTCGACGACCAGACGGTGAAAGCTCTGAAGGACAAGCTGGAAGAGGAATTCGGAACTCTCTATGAGGCGTTGGAGACAACGGCAAGGAAAGGGGAGAAAGCGCTTGCTTCCTTGGGTCTCTCGACCAGTGTCACGGACGCTGTGGTCGAGTTGGCGTCGGAGAAGATCATACCGCCGCGATACGAAGTCGGCGCACTCGTAGAGATATCCTCCAAGTCGCCCGATGGGATAGAACGCGTCAAGAAGACACTGACCTCGGCCGCGAATTCCTCCTCGGGAGCGGATGTCCGGGTGACCTATGCCGGAGCGCCCCGCTACAGAATCAGAATCACAGCCGATGACTACAAACATGCCGAAAAGGCTCTTGACGCTACGCTCGAAAAGATCAAAGGCGGAGTGGGCAAGCACGACACCTTCAGCTTCAAGCGAGAAATCTCAAGGAAGTATGGCGGCGCGTCATGAAGAGTCTGATGCTGAAGTGCGTCAGCTGTGGTAGATACACCCTTTCTGACAAGTGCCCGGGCTGCGGGGAGAACACCGTGACAGTCCACCCAGCCAGATATTCACCGGACGACAGGTACGCGAGATATCGCAGTCCTTTGGCTTACGGCTAGATCAGCTGATACACGAGTATCGCGTTGAAGCATGTGAGCTCAGAGTTGCCGGGACAAGCGGGCATTGTGGCCCCTGGGACGGTAGAAAGCGACGCGCCACCGTCAGAAAGCGTGCCTAGACTGCTGCTCGCATAGGCTAGCCTGAACGGACCTGTCGTGTCGTTCGCTGGGAACGTGTACCCTGCAGTGAACGCTTCGAACGGTGGAGCCCCGTCCGTACCTGTCTGGTAGGTCGACGAAGGACTCAACTCAGACTGGCCATTGCTGGTCTCGGGAATCAGGAACGTGCTGAACTTGAATGGGAAGAGCGCAGCGAACAGCGTGTTGTTCAGGGCGTAGGGCGTGAGATTGAAGCCATCACTGTAGATGTAGTTGCTTTCGGGGAGTCCGCCTATGAGGACGAACCACTGTTTCTTGCTCTCGTCGCCGCCTCCCGGGGCGAATCCGCCGCCGCTCGGCACCTGCAGTATGTAGTAGTCCTTCGACAGTCCGGTCACCGACGTTGTTAGGACGCTCCCGGTGAGGAATATGGCCACGTACACCGGCCTAGTGCAGTTGCAGTTCGGGTCGTAGCCGATCCTTTTCGCCATCGCTGCGGCCGTGGTCACGTTCGACATCAGCAGGCGGGCGACCATGGCTATCTGCGTGGAATTGATCGTGGCATTGTCTATCACCGTCGTCCTATTGCCCATGACAGCGAACCAGTATCCATAGTCCCACCAGGCTACGATTATGGAGTTCGTTGGGGTGTCCTGACTCACCCAGTTCAGGGTCTGTGTCCAGTCGGAGATTGAGGCTCTGGAGTAGATCGTGGCACCGTTTGCGACGCTCACAGCGCTGTCCGCAGGGCTCTGGTCGCAGAAGATCTGTCCTGCCGACGTGCATTGTATCGGGTTGGGTATCCAGTACGTCCCCGCGGGGATGACTATCAGCGCGATTATCGCCACCGAGAACACGACCTTCATCTCGTTGCGAGAGGTCGCGGCCGCCATCTTCTTTTTTATCAACGGAGTAGTGCTGGGCTTGGCCAGCGTGAAGACCAGCTCCGCGAAGCCTATCCCGCCGAGTATTCCCAGAGAAATCGAAGAGTAGACCAGAAGACGGGAGTAAGCGGCGGAGAAGTAGATTCCGGTTAACCCGAACACCAGCGCGTATATCATGGGAATGCTGCGACGTTTGAAGGCCATCAGAGCCCCTGCCATGCCGAAAAACAGCAGAACGGCATAGGCCGTGAAATAGTCCGTACCTGCGGGGACAGACTCTTCGGCAACCGACTCCGCCAGAGGGTTGTTCGAACGCACCCATGGCGCTATGACTGACAGGTACCTCTCAGTGATTCCACCGACCAGACCGAAGCTGATCAGAGCGAGTCCGCCCAAGATGAAGGCGAAGAAGAACTTGAACAGGACGCCCCTGTACTCGGTCGGTTTGGCCCAGGTCTTCGCCCATTGGGCTAGGAGGGCGAAAACGGTGCCGCCGATGAGCGCCAGCCCTACCGGGTCCGTGATTATGTGCACTCCGGGTCTCGGGAAAATGGCGCTGAGGAAGAGATCTCCTGCAGTGAACGAGACCATCGCAGGCGTGAAGTCGCCCACTTCGAGGCTCAGGAATGGTATCACGATGAACATCAGGCCGAAGGCCGCACTGAAGTAGTCGCCACCGCCCCAAGCGAGGTTCGCGTAGCCCGACAGCAGTCCTGCTGCGAGGGCCCGAAGGAACCTGCTACGGAATGACCGCTCTTTGTCAAAGACGGTCAGCATGAGATAGCTCGCGGCGACGAAGAGCATTATCGCCATGGGCTCCGACTTGAACCATCCGAGGTTGCCTCTCTCAATCAGAGGGGGGGACACGGCGAAGACCAGGGCCGCGAAGAGCCCAGCGACGTCACCTGCGATCTTCCTTACCAAGAAATAGAACAGGACGCAGGTAATCGAACCGAAGAAGACAGGTAGGAGTACCAGCAGGTCATACAGCGTTATTTGAACGCCGAAGACGTTGTGAACGAGAAGGTAGAGGAAAGCACCGCCGATCTGCAGTCCGTCCTGAGATGTCGCCGCCACGTTCCTTCCGTATGGATACCAAGTCTGCACGTCGTGCCAGTAGAAGTAGCCGGTCTGAGCGTGACACGTTGGAGAGAGGACCTGGGCGGTGCACGTAGCCGTGTTGTTGTTGAACAGCGCATACCACAGGCCGTGCTGCTGCACCAGCGTCACGATGTGTAGTGCAGCGTAATAGTCGTAGTATGGATCGAACTCACCGAGGTAGAACCCGTACTTTGCAGCGTAGGCCCTGATCGTGACGGCTATCGTGAAGACGATGGACAGCACCATCGATGTCATTACGGCCCTGCGAGAGACCGTCGGTCTCCTGAATATCGAGCGCAGAGCGTCGGACAGCGCCAAATCTTTCCTCACGGAAGGAGCGTCCGTTTTAAGGGTGACTGTTAACCGCTGAGGATGGCTTGCAGATGGGCAGCGTAGGCCCTGGCGTCAAGTAGAGCCCTCTTCTCTGACTCATAGTCCGAGGTTCTCACTTCCACGATCCAGCCCTCGGAGTACGGAGACTTGTTGACCAGTTCGGGATGTGACTCGAGACTTTCGTTCACCTTCACCACTGTCCCCGATATTGGGGAATAGAGCTCAGACACCGCTTTGATTGACTCCACTGTGCCCATCGACTTGAACTGAGTCACATTGTCCTTGGGCTTCGGCAAGGTGACGTAGACCACGTCGTTGAGCGTCTTTGCGGCGTAGTCGGTTATCCCGACCTTCACCGTGGATCCCTGTTGTCTCGCCCATTCGTGCTCCTTGGTGTAGGAGAGGTCGTCAGGGATGCTGAATCCTTGGAGGTTCACTCGTCTGGCGTCCGCGAGGCGGACTAATTACCCTTGCTGAGTCGTTTCCACCCGTAGACCCGCTCGTCGTAGAATGGCGGCTTGACGACCTGTGCAGGCTGGCTCTCGTCTCTGACCTGGACCTCGACTTGCGAGCCTGGCTCCGAGGCGCGGCGCTGTATCTTGCAGAGTGCGATTCCCTTCTGCAGGATCGGAGAGAACGTGCCGCTCGTTACAAGTCCAGCAGGCCCCGACTGGTCATGGATCTCGAAGCCGTGGCGCGGTATGCCGTGGTCCAGCAGCAACCCCTTTCTGACTGTTGTCGGGGGTGAGCCCGCGAGCTCTGAGATTTTCTCAGACCCGACGTATCCGGCCTTGTTTGGAGTTATCACCCATGACAGGTCTGCTTCGAAGGGATTCGTGCCTTGGTCGATGTCAGAACCGTATAGGGGGAGTCCGGCCTCAAGCCTGAGCGAATCCCTTGCTCCTAGGCCGCACGGTGTTGACGTGGTTGCCAGCGTCTCCCATATCTTCAGCGGCTGAGTCGGGTCCTTCGTCGGCACGCTGACAATCACCTCGTATCCGTCTTCGCCTGTGTATCCTCTTCTAGAGACTATTGACGCCTGTCCCAGTAGGTCAGTCTCGGCGCAGCGAAACCTCTTGAGTTGCTTCAGGTCCAAGCCTGTCAGAGGTTGAAGCGACCGCGCCGACTCGGGGCCCTGGACAGCGATCATCACAGATGAGGCCGTCAGATCGTCGATTTGGACCCCGGATGAGGGCGCGTGCCTCAACAGGTGCCGCATGTCTGTGCCTGCGTTGGCGGCGTTCACTATGATCATGTACCTCGACTGCCCCAGCCTCGTCACTATCAGGTCGTCGACTATCCCAGCCCTTTCGTTGAGCAGGAGACTGTAGAACGCTCTGCCCGTGCTTTGCCGCTCCACCTGTGTAGGCAACAGGCCTTCCAAGAATCTTGTGCTTCCTTCTCCCGAGATCTCGAACCGGCCCATGTGGGACACGTCGAAGACTCCCGAACTGTTTCGCACTGCGAGGTGCTCGTCCTTTATCGTCGTGTACCACAGAGGCATGTCGTATCCGGCGAACTCGGTCATCTTGGCGTGGCGTGCATGGTAGTCGTGGATCAGAGTAGTCCGAAGCATTCGGTGAGGTGCGGGGCCTGCATAGGCCTTTAAGCGTGCCTAGGGTGAGCTCCGGCGTTGACTTATGAAATCGCTTGCATGGCGTGTGGGACGTCTCTCTATTCAGGCTTCGACCTCAGGTCGCCTGCAGACCTGCTCAAGTCGATGGATTACAAGTGCCGCAAGTGCGGCGCAAGACTCACGGTGTCCAAGTACGTGGTCGAAGTACGTAAGATAGATGGGTCATTCGCCTAACCTAGAAAGAGCGAATCCTTCGCCGGAGGCATGATACTACGGCCCAGTTTGACACGGGGGATTACACGCTCGTAGTCTGCGAGAAACCAGACGCTGCGAGGAAAATCTGTGAAGCGCTGTCAGACGGAAGGGCCGACGTGCTGGATGTAGAGGGTGTGCCCGTATTCTCGTTCATGAGGGATGACGAGAGGTATCTCATCTCGAGCGTTCAGGGTCACGCCTATTCGTTGTCCGACCCTTTCGCGGAGAGGTCTGTGTACCCGGTCTTTGACGTCGAGTGGTATCCCACTAGCTCGGTCGATAAGAAGAACGGGCCGTCGGCTCGAAGAATCGCCGCGATCAAGAAACTAGCTGACAACGCGACCAGATTCGTGAACGCGTGTGACCTGGACGTCGAAGGGGAGACCATCGGATCAAACGTCTTCAGGTATGCGTGTCCCGGACGTGAGAGCGACGTCCGCAGGGCGAGGTTCTCGACGCTGACCAAGGACGACCTCGTCGGAGCGTTCCGCGACGCGAGAGTCGAGCCGGGATCCGGCCTTGCGAGTGCGGGTAGGGCGAGGCACATGATCGACTTCGTGTGGGGCATCAACGCGTCGAGGGCGCTTTCCCGGTCAGTCAGTGGTGGGACACAAAGCTACTGGAACGTCAGCGTGGGGAGGGTACAGGGCCCCACGCTCGGCTTCCTAGCGGAGAGGGAACGGGAGATTCGCGAGTTCGTCCCAGTCCCGTATTGGAAAGTGACAGGAGAGTTCGAGGGAGAAGGGAAGAGGTTCAGGGCCGAGTACGAGCAAGACCAGGTCGAGGTGAAAGCCGATGCGCTGAGGGTGCGGGCGGAGTGCCTGGGCCAAGAGGCGGAGGTCTCGCTGGTCTCAGATTCTGCCACGCTGATTCCTCCTCCACCCCCCTTCAACACCGGTGACCTCCAAAGAGAGGCGTATAGCGCACTAGGGTTTTCGCCTAGCAAGACCTTGCAGATTGCCGAGAAGCTCTATCTCGGCGCGTTGATCTCGTACCCCAGGACCTCAAGCCAGAGGATTCCGCGAGCGATAGATTGCGGCGCAATCCTGCGCAGTTTGGGACAGCTCAAGCGGTATTCGCGAGACGTCGCTGAACTCCTGAAAAGCGAGTTGAGGCCAGTACAGGGTCCGCAGGACGACTCGGCACACCCGGCTATTCACCCTACGGGGGGGAGACCGAGAAAGGGCCTGAGCACGCCCGAAACCGGAGTGTATGATCTCATAGTGAGGAGATTCCTCGCATCATTCGCCCCAGCAGCGCGTGGAAAGAGCGTCGATGTGGAACTGTCGGTGAACGGGCACGTGTTTCTGCACAGCGGTCGCACGATTGAAGGTCTAGGGTGGATGCGGTTTTATCGTGGACGTGAAGGACGAGAAAGCGCGGTCCTGCCCGCTCTTTCGCGGGGAGACAAGCTCAAAGTGATCCGTGTGGAAGCGACCGAGAGGTTTCATCGGCCCCCTACGCGGTACAACGAGGGCAGCCTGCTGGAGAAGATGGAACGGGAAGGGATAGGCACCAAATCTACGAGAGCGGGAATCATTGCGACCTTGGCACAAAGAGGGTATGTTCTGGGTCGCAACATGGAGGCCACCGACTTCGGGCTTTTCGTGGCCGAGATGATGAAGAAGCACGCGCCCGCGCTGACGAGCCCAAGACTGACCCATGAAATCGAACGTAGACTGGAGGACATCGAATCGGGGAAGGAGATGGGGACTCAGGTCGTCAGAGACATGCTGAAGTCCATAACTGAACAGTTGATTGCGTTGGAGGAAGACGACGAAACCCAAGGCTTTGCAAGTCACATAGGCCGTCCAGCAGCTCGGCCATCTGAAGTCCTCGGAGGATGCCCCGTCTGCAAGGTCGGCCAGCTCAGGATTATCAGGTCGAGAAGGACGGGCAAGCGGTTCGTTGGGTGCTCGAGATATGGGGCAGGCTGCAGAGCGTCGGCGCCTCTTCCTCAGAGGGGAGCGATCAGGCGAACGGCCAAAGCGTGCGAACGCTGTTCGTGGCCTGTTGTCCATCTTGTCAGAGGTCGGCGCCCTTGGGAGCTTTGTATCAACCCGGCATGCCCCTCGAAGGGAGGTGGAGCGACTGAAGTGTAAGGTTTGTCAGCGAGATGCGGTCACCGCTCTGTGCCTTTACCATCAAGCTGCCATGGATAGGGTCGTGGCTGCATACCCCCGCTGGGTGAAGGCCTATGGGGAGATTGGATGGAAGGCCTATTTGGATAGTGTTAAACGCAACGTCCAGACCGGGCAGTGGGCAAGGGAGACAGTTGGACTCTTGGAGAGGAGCTAGTTGATAAGAAGAAGGCTGGAATCGTGGTATGAAAGGATGGTTGGTTCGGCCAGGGACTCGGTCTCGAACGCTGTCTCCTACGTCACGAGCCGGGGCAACATCCTCCAGATAATCTACATCCTCCTGCTGGTCGGATTCACGGCGGGATTTATCGACGCGCTGTTCTTCCCTGTTCCCGACCAGAGCTATGTCATCTGGCCAGGCGTAGGAGAGCAGACCGTCGCTGAAGGAGTAATCGACTTCTTCATCGTGGCCGTGGGCGGAGGCGGAATCTACCTGACCTATCTGAGCGGCAGGCAGACGACGAGTCCGAGGATGGTCAACTTCTACCTAGCGCTGGCACTCATGATGATCGCGGTCTCACTCCTCGCAGGCATGGAAATCGCAATCATCAAAGGATACGGATAGAGAGTTCGCCGCCCGGCCACAAGACGCCCCGCTCCCGTTTCAAGGACAAAGTGTCTCCTCTGACCTCGACCGAAGCCGTTGCGTCAGAGAAGCTCGACATCGATCTCCCCTCAGTGGGTCGGCCTAGCCGCTCGCGCCTGTACATTGTAAGAATGACCGCCTTCTTGCTCGACTCTGCGAAGTGAGACAGACTGGCTATGCTGAACGAAAGTTTCCTGCTACGAGACGCCCCATTTTCAGGGGATAGCATGTTGCGAAACGTATTCAGACTGTCGACTATCAGCACGGTCGCGTCTGAAAGGAAAGCGAGTTTGAGCTCGTCTTCGACGTTCGACTCCGGATCGGGTATGTGGATTGACGTCGAGTTCGCACGTTGAGTTGGAACACTCCCAAAGATGAAGTCTGCGTTGGACGAATACAGGGCGTCGAAATCGAGAATGAAGCTCGAGTCCCCGCCTGTTGATGACGACGCCATGACGACCTTGGCGAGGATGAGGCTCGCCTCTCTCTCGTCGGACACTAGAGTGGTCGTCTTGCATCGCAATGGGTCGATGAAGGGATTGGCCTGGTCGGGCCGAAAGCTCAATAGGATTCGCCAACGGTTATGGATAGTATTAGGGATTGAGCCGGATTTGCGTGGTCACGACGAAGGCGAGCGCGTACTATGCGTTGGTTTCTAGGCTCAAGAAGGCAGACCTGCCATTCACGAGCTTGACTCCGGACTCGGACTGGAGCGCATGTGACGTAGTCCTTACCACTTCCAGGGAGTCCGTGGTATTTGGAAACAGGGCT
This sequence comes from Nitrososphaerales archaeon, assembly GCA_030045755.1. The sequence goes on along the minus strand of JASIEW010000116.1, from coordinate 4,066 downwards.
CTGGCTCTTGAGGCCCTCGACGAGAGCCCAGACATATTCAAGGGGCAAGTTCTGACGAGGCTCGGTGACGGCGATGATGTCGTCTTGATAGGCATAGACCCCGGCAAGAGGATCGGTCTCGCTGTTTTCTACGGGCACACCAGGTTGGCATTCGGCACCTTCCATTCAATAGGAGCCGTATGTTCCAAGGTAGCCAAGTTCTCTGATGGGATGCCACAGAGCAGGTTCGAAGTCAGAATAGGAAACGGCGACGTGTCGATGGCCGCGAGACTTTCTGAGATGTTGGGACAGACTCTGCCGCTGGCCAGAATCGAAGTCGTCGATGAGACAGGTACCTCTACCAGAAGCGCCAAGATCAGGGGCGTTCAGAGTGACGAGCTGGCGGCTGCGAGAATCGCTTTCAGGAGAGGGAAGTCGGTCAGTCTTGGGAAGACCAGAACTGTCGGGTGAGCGCCGCCAGGCCCGCCGGCCCGAAGTCTCCAATGACTAGGTCTTTGCTCAACCATGAAGGCATCAGTCTTACGACGCCGTCTGAACTGAACCTGTCATCCATCAAGAAGACGAGTCCCTTCTTGCCTGGGTTCCTGATGTGTCTCCCGGCGGCCTGGAACGCCTTGCGCAGTGCAGGAAGGCGAGAAAGCATCAGGTACGAATCCTGCGCGCCCGTTCGTTTCATGTGCGCGTACTCAGCGTACAGCATAGGGGACGGCGGCGGAAGTGAAAGCCCGACCACTATGACCGCTCCCATGGTAGCCCCCTTGAAGTCCTCGCCTTCCGAGAACCGGCCTCCTTGAACCGCGAAAAGCACGGAGTTGCTGGTCGAGCTGAAGGAGTCGAATATGTCCGAGGCTTCGTGACTGGACAGGCCGGGGAGCTCGGTGAGGATACGCCTGTCCTTTACGTTCCCGGCGACCGTTCCGTGCAGGGTTCGGAGAATCGAGTAGGAGGGCACGAAGACCCCCACTCCCGCATCTGTGTCGCCTATGACAGAGAGGATTCTGTCGGAGAATCTTGCGAACATTTCGGGAGTCCGCAGTTTGTATCTGGTCGAGACTCGGGTGTCTATCACAGTACGAACGGTGACGAACGGTTCCGCAGCTACCTCGTAGGTCACTGCCTCGGAAGGCGTTATGCCCAGCGACCTTACAAAAGTCGTCGACGGGTTTACCGTGGCGGACATCAGGATGGTGCCTGCAAACTCTCTGAGGTAGGCCGCGAGGTCGCCTACCGGGTCGGGATCGACGAGCCCCAGCGTTCCGTCCCACTTGACCAGAACTCCTCGGGGTGACGAAGATAGCTTTACAAGGAATTCACTAACTTGTAAAATCAACGATGGGAGCCGCCGATCATACGCCACCGAGCCCCACGCCGCTCCCGAGCACGCGCCCAGCTCAAAGGCGAGGTTCTGCAGCCACGCCTCCCCGTGTTCGTCTCGGAGCCCTTCTACCACAGCAGCACGGTCTAGAAGCCAACCTGCATGCGCGCTGGTCATTCGCCGCAGTGAATCCTGGAGCTTCTCAAGAGAAGCCGCAGCATCATCCATCAGCATGCCCTTCGCCTCCACGATGGCCCCGTCGAGCTGGCCCATCGTCAGCGTGGTAGAGTTCATCCCCCTGAAGAAGTCCCTGAGATTGTGCGCCTCGTCCACCACCATGATCGTTTTTCGCCTGGCCGGAGACTCGCTTCCGAAGAGCGTGTGTGACGCCTTCCTGTCGAAGACGAAGTGATATGGGACGACAGTGAAATCTGCTTGGATGAGCGCCAGCTTGGAAACCTCGTAGGGACAGATGTGAATCGACTCTGATTCCCGCATCAGTTCCGTGTACATCGGAGTCGACTCCAGGGCGCGCGCAACTACATGCTCGAACTCGTTCCTCACGAGGGAGACGTTCATGAAGTACGTGCAGAGATTGTTGCTCACGTTGAAGGAGCAGTACCAACCGAATGACTGGTGTGGAATGTCCTTGCCTCGCCTTAAGAGGCAGTAATCGAACTTCGAGAACATCGCCGCCGCCCTGAACTTGTGTCTCCTCTGCAGGTTCGAGACTTCATCCACCACTCTCTGAATCTGGCGTTTGGTCCTGCACGTGTAGACCACCTTGCATCCTGTCTCCTCTCCTGCCGACAACGCTCCCGCCAGGGCGGCCGCGGTCTTTCCGAACCCACTCATCGCCTCTGCGATTAGTATCTGCCCTCCCACAGCTGCGTCGTGTATGCGTTGTGCGAGCTCCTTCTGCCCCGCCCGGAACTCGTCATATGGAAATCTGCCTTCTATTCCCACAGGTTCCGAGTCGGAAGTGATATTTTACGCCCGTGTGGGGGCATCTGCAGGAAATTCCTGGCCTTTGAACAGGTTGGTGGCGGCGGTCTCCACCGCCAGTCTGTCCTCCGCCTTGGTGTACACGCGGAGCATGTTCATGAAGCCGCCGATCGAACCGACCAGCGGAAGGTCGGTGAGAGGTACAGTCTTTTCGGTCCGAGCCCTTCCTTCCATCTTGAGGAACTTGACCGAGGTGAGCGCCTCCTTGGAGTAAGTGTTGGGAACCGATGGCGTGGTCGGGACGTCGACGTAGATTGACGACGGGTCGACCTTGGCGGAGTCGGCGAGCCGCAACGTCACCTGTCTCCTTACGCGCCCATTGGCGAAGAGTTGACCTATGACCCTGTCCTTCCTCTGGACCAGCCTCTCGTACACGCATTTGACGAGCCTGCGGTTTTGGAAGTCGAGCGCGAGTCCTCGGGCATCCCTGAGCTTCCTTGACGTGGCTTTGAGAGTTGAGAGCCTGTGGAGTACTATCTCGTCAGTAAGTTCAAGATAGCTGTCCAGATCCGAGAGGTCGGTCAGACCGAGGGCTTCGTCGGCGAGCTGCATCGAGTGAACCAGCATGAGCTCAGCCGCCCTGACTGTCCTGTGGAAATAGACTGTTTTGAACATCTGGTATCTGGCAATGAGCATGGCCTCGAAAGCGTATGCTGCCGCGTCGTCAAGGGCGAGGTGACCGTCGGCTACGTGGAGAGAATCTATTATCCTCTGAACGTCGACCCTTCCATACTCTACCCCGGTGAAGTAGGAGTCGCGGGGAAGATAGTCCATTATGTCGGCGCTCAGGCCTCCCGCTATTATCTCGTTCATGAAGGGAGACTTGGTTTCCCGGCCGACGCACAGTTTGCTTATCCTCCTTGAGGAGAATCCGTTCCCTTCCAGCGTGTCCTTGATGGAAGTCTCGGTTACGACCCGCTGGGATATGTCCTCGTGGGTCGTGTCACCGACTTCTGCAAGGACTTCCTCGTAGGTGTGCGAGAACGGCCCGTGACCTGTGTCGTGAAGCAAGGCCGCGAGCCGTATCTCTTGCATCTGGTCGTCGTTGATTTCCGACTCGGCGGCCAACGACTCTGATATTTTCCCCGCGACGTGCATGGCCCCTACGACGTGCTCGAACCTGGTATGCACGGCTCCAGGATAGACCAGGTAAGAGCCTGCAAGCTGATGGACCCTCCTGAGTCTTTGAATGAAGGGCGAGTCGATCAATTCCCGTTCCACTTCGGTCATCCTTACGTAACCGTGGACGGGGTCCCTGATTTCTCCGACCGGCTTCAGTTTCAAGTGAAGCCCAATTCATTTTTGGAGTCTTAAACGGTTCGGCCTCTGGCCGACAGAAACTGAGTGACCGCTGTCCTGACTTGCCCACCCGTGGATTCAATCCCTTCTGACGCATCTATCACTTTCCACCCGAACTGCTGCGCCAGTCTTAGGTAGTTCCGCCTAGTCCTTTCTTGGAAATCAGTGTCGCGTTCGTAAGTGTCCTTGTCACGAATCCTCCTGGAGCTGAGGCCCTCTGCGGAGGTGTCCAGTACGAGGATAAGGTCAGGTTTCGGCAGTCCTTCTTCGAGATTGAGGAGCCAGTTGAGGTCGAGACCGTTCGAAAGCCCGTAAGCGATGTTAGAGGGGGAATACCGGTTCACTATCAGCACGTCGGATTTGGACAGAACGGCTCTAAGCTCGGAGTCCTTCTCCCATCTGTTTGCGGTGTAGAGCATGGCTCTCACTTCTGGGATGTAGCTGTTC
>JASIEW010000014.1 GCA_030045755.1 Nitrososphaerales archaeon | reverse complement strand
TGGCTCCTGGGGGAACAGCGCGCTCTGCTCGGCCCCGCTCAGTGGTTCAGTCACTGTGAGGAATGTCTGTTCATGATATACGTTCCATGAGTAGCTGCTCAGAGCCGGGCTGAGCTTGTCCGCGCAGAAGACGACCTGGTCTGCAGTGACCGACCCCATATGCGTCTTTGCTGTGTGTCCAGAAAACCCGAGCACCTCTGACGACTCGAAAACCTGGACACCACTGTCCAAGAGAACTCCCTTGAGTCCCTGGGCGTATCTGAGGCCGTCAACGCCGTAGGTATCTTCGTATCTGATTGCGGCGGAGTATCCCTCAGAGCCCAGCACTGAGCCCACCTCTCTCCCCTCGTAGACCCTTGAACTGTAGCCCAGACTCATTCTCGATTCTGCCTCTTCCCTAACTGCCTTCAGCCCCCCCTTTCCCTTCCCCAGGAAGAGGCTGTCCTGCTTCTGCAGGTCGCACTCTATGCCCCCGGACTTTATCAAAGAAACCATCTGCGATATTCCCTTGACAGGGACGTCCCATAGGTCCTTGGCCCCCTGGGTACCCAAGCGTCTTACGAGCTGAGACAACTCCAGCTCGCTGTCAGGAGTGAGGAACCCCGCGCTCTTCCCGGTCGAGCTTCCACCGCATATATTCTTCTCAAGGAGAACGACTTTCTTTCCTGACCCGGCAAGACGGGATGCCGCCGCTAACCCAGCCGCTCCTCCTCCGACAACCAGCACGTCACACTTCAGGTCCTCCCTGAGGGGAGGCTGGATGGGCCGCTTCGTTCCGATTAGGGTGGTGAACCACCAGTTCTGAAGGAGCAACTCTTGCCCTACCCTTCCCGCTCCTCACCCCGCAGGCGGCGATGGGCTGCGGGCCCGTATCTCGGTCTTTCAATGACAGTCTCGTCCTCGACCTTGCGCTTGAGGGCTCGCGTCAAATCCCCGTGAGATAGATATCCGACAAGATTCCCATCCGCGTCGACGACGACAAGGAAGGAAACTCCGCGAAGAGCCATTGTCCTCAGCCCTTCGTATGCGAACTCGTCCTGAGAGACTTGCTCGAATTCTCTCTTGCAGGCCTCGCCTACTGTCACGGTGGGATTGGACGAATCCATCATAGCGTTGACATCTTCCCTCTCTATGAAACCGATCGGCTTTGCGTCCTGCACGACTACGAATCTCTTCCTCAGCCTGAAAGGATGGTCACGGCTGGACATCTTGGCATGAAGTGCGGCTACCTTCTCATTCGCGTCGACCGACGCAGCAGGTGACGACATGAGCGTTTTCACCCTGACTTGGCGGAGCGGGTTGTACTCATAGAAGTTCCTCACCCGGAGCCCCCTCCCTGCCAGCCTCTCAGTCATGATCGACTCGTCCATCATTACTTCGCCCACGAGCTCCGCGATGACAACCGTGACCACTATCGGAAGCACCCCCTGGTAGTCCTTCGTCACCTCAAGCGCGAAGACTATCGAGGTTAACGGGGCCCGCGACGCGGTCCCAAAGACGGCCGCCATCCCTGCCACTGCGAAGACCGCCGGGACCACGCCTAGGCCGGGGTCGGCAGAGATCGCCCAAGACCCGAACAGGAAACCCATCGACCCCCCTATCAGGAAGAGGGGTGCGAGGGTCCCCCCGGAGGTCTGAGAGCCCATCGCGAGGAGCCAAGCCGTCGACTTGGCGGCTATCAAAATGACCACGAGGTTCACTGCATACTGTCCGTTTAGGACTCCAGTAATCACGTTGTACCCCACGCCTAGCACCTGGGGGACCGCCAAGCCTACCACCCCGACGGCGAGCCCCCCTATCGCTGGGAGCCATGGCTGCCCCAGCTTGGCTTTCCCCAGCAGCCCCTCAGTCTTGTAGAGACCTCTAGTGAGGCAGGAGCCCAGGACACCGCAGACGACGCCTAAACCGACATAGAACGGGAGCGAATCTAGCCCCCCGAAGGCGTAGGCTGGAGTCTGAAACAGCGGCTGAGGAGTTATGAGGTAGATGTGCAGCCACCCCCCGATCGCCGAGGCGATGGCTACCGGGACGAGGGACTTCGCCCTGAACTCGAAAAGCAGCAGCTCCACCGCCAACAGGACGGCCGCGACAGGGGTCCCGAAGATTGCCGCCATCCCTGCGGCTGCCCCTGACGCCAGCAGGATCTTCCTCTCGGAGCCGGTCACGCTTGTCAGCTGTCCAACGAGCGAGCCGAAGGCTCCTCCCGTCTGGATGATTGGTCCCTCGGCCCCGAACGGCTGCCCGGAGCCTATTGTGACGGCTGCTGAAATGGCCTTGAGAGCACCGACCTTCGGCTCGACCTTGCTCCGGTTGAGAAGGACGGCTTCCATCGTCTCCGGAATCCCGTGGCCGACGATTTTGGGCGAACCGAACTTGATCATCAGGCCGGCGGTCAGACCTCCAGCCACGGGGAGCAGGACTGCCAGCATGCCGAGGTGGTTGAACTCAGGAGAGGAGAAGGAGATGTCCAGCTTGCCATAGTAGAGGAGGTTGGTGATTAGGCCTATCAGGTGGTAGAGCCCGTATGCGATGAACCCTGCGACCACACCTATGATGCCCGCAAGGAGAGTCAGCAGCCCAATCCTCGACTCTTCGCGCTCTAGGACAGTCTCTTTGGATGCCGTCTACATTGCCGCCGTGAGAGTCAAAGGTCGATTAAGCGTTCCGCCTAACAGTGTTAGGTGCATTCTGCTAGCTTACAGTCATGGCTTTAAGCTACACAATTTGCCCCGTTATCCTTTGAAGCTGCTGGACGCTTCAATCATTGCAAGGGGTCACCAGTCTTGGATCGAAACCATCACTCAACGCTACCACGCCAAACTCAGAATCCTGCACGCGAAGAAATCGGCAGGACGGAACGGCGTGCTTCAGTTGGTCGAAATCATCGTTGACCAGAAGTCAAAGCGGGAGATGCTCAAGGAGGTCAGGGCGGACTCAGGAGTCCTTGAGGTCGCTGTCACCGAGTCTACGCGAGGAAGGCTCGTGGGACTGATTAGGGCAAACGGCCTCATAATGAGGTGCATAGCCGATTCGGACTGTTTCCTGGTCTATGCCTCAAACGCTGAAGGGGCGGAAATCGAATGGAGGGTGCTTGGGACGAGAAAGTCGCTGAAGGGCTTGCTCGGAAGACTCACGAGGAGGGACATCGATTACAGAGTTGGAAGAATCTCCGAGACCAAGTCGAAGCGGGGCCTCACTCCCAGGCGAGAGTGGCTCCTTAAAGCCGCATTCGAGAAGGGATACTTCGACTATCCAAAAGGCGTCCATATCAGAGAACTTGCGAAGGACCTCGGAATCTCAGCCCCGACGCTCTTCGAATCCCTGCGCAAGAGCGAGAAGAGAATCCTGGAGGGCCACTTCGCGGGCAGCGGCCTTTGGACCTAAGCAAGCGGTTGTCCATAGGCCTTGAATAAGCGCGCATACGGAATTGACGCGATGCGTTCTGTCTGCCCTGCTCCGAACTTGGCCAAGCGGGAAGACAGGATCTGAAGAGAGGGATTGGCAGGGCAGGTACGAGGAATTCAGCAGGCATCAGGTCCGGAACATCCTTGAAAGGCTCCGAAAAAGCCGGAGTTTATGTCGCAAACGCCCGTAGTGCCGTTGTATGCCCGAGTCTAACGGAACTCCGATGGGAAGGACCGATGGGCTCGGACTCGTACTGGTCCGGGCCCCGTCGGGCCCGCGTTCGAATTGTCCAGGGGGATTCACCCGCGCTTGGTCACCACATCAGCAGGCGGTGTGATGGATGGATTATCCAGCCAGCTTTATTAAGCCCCTAGCGCCCGGGGTCGCCATGCGTTCGCCTTCAAGGACCTCCTTGGGCCCTTCTGCCGCGGTTCTGACTTTGCTTCTCATTGCAGGACTTCTCCCGATTCTCTTTGGTGGCAGTGCATCTGTCAGTGCCGGCACCGCTATCTCGAATGTGAGGGCGGGAAAGTACCCGATCGGGGTGGCCTTCGACTCCTCCAACGGCAATCTGTACGTGGCCAACTACCACTCCGCAAGCGTCTCGGTCATAAACGGGTCTACGAACAAGGTCGTCACGACAGTCCCTGTTGGGAGCTACCCCTGGGGAGTGGCCTTCGACCCCTCGAACGGAGACATCTACGTGGCCAATGATGGTTCGAACAGCACTTCAGTGATCGACGGCTCGACAAACACGGTGGTGGCTACGGTCCCCGTAGGCGGGCTTCCAATCGGAGTCGTCTACGACCCGTCCAACGGCAATGTCTATGTGGTGAACGACGACTCGAACTCCACCTCGGTCATAGACGGCTCGACGAACACTGTGACGGCGACGGTGACAGTCGGATTCTGGCCCTACGCTGCGGCTTACGACCCTGCCAACGGGGATGTGTACGTGACTAACATTGGTGCGGGCACGGTATCGGTCATCGCAGGTTCGAACGACACCGTTGTCGCGACCATAGGAACAGGGAATCCGTACAGCTACCCGGAGGGCATCGCCTTCGACTCCTCCAACGGATACCTCTACCTCGTCGAGGATGGCTTGAACGTCACATCAATCATAAACGGCTCGAACAACAGTATAGTCGGCACGGTCCAGGTCGGCGCCTGGCCAGAGTGGGCCGCCTTCGACCCCCTGCGCGGCGACATCTATGTCACCAATACGGCCTCAGGGACCGTCTCGGTCATAGGGGGCTCAAGCAACACGGTCGTGCGGACTCTGAAAGTGGGGAACCGACCATACGGGGCGGAGTTCGACCCGGCCAACGGCTATGTGTATGTGGCGAACGTCGGATCGGGCACCGTTTCAGTCATAAAGCCGGACTGGGTCAGCCAGCCGATCCAGTTGACCGTCGCAGGATCTGGCCACGCGGCTACCCTTTCGCTCTCTGGATGCTCCGTCTCTCCGAGGTCGATATCCGCGAACGGAACGACCCAAACCATCACCGCAGCGCCCAACTGCAAGATCGCCGTCCACCTGTCCACATCAGGCACCTCCCGGTACGTCACCTCGCTCGGCTCGACGGTAGCGCTGGTCAAGACATGCGCTTCTGGAACGTGCTCTACGAGCTCAGCCGTAGTCACTCAGCAGTTCCGCGTCACATTTGTCGCAATGGGCGCCGGAAGGGTTCATCCTCCCGCGGGGTGGTTCGACGCAGGGTCCACAGTGGCCCTGACCGCGACGCCCTATCGTAACCACAGCTTCCTCGAATGGACGAGCAGCACATCCATCAGCATCACGAACCCCAGCGCCTCCTCGACCACGGCAACAATCGACGGGGCTGGAACAGTCACAGCGGCCTTCTCTTAGCTGAGCACTCGGCTGGCGGCCATAACCGCGCCGAGAACCGACTAGCCACCCGGTGGTCCGGAGCCGAGCCGGAAGCGATCTAGTTCGCGAGGCGACGCTCACGAAGGCGCCCACGACTGCCCGAATTCCCACAGGTCGCGAACCTGAGGGGCAGGAGATTTCAATAGGGCTTCTGCATCGCCTTTCCTCTGGGAAACCAATAGATAGGGTGGGGTGGGCGGCGGATTTGATTGGGCAGCGAGACCATCTCGGCCACCCTGGCGGGAATCAGACGGCTCGCGGTAGCACGCCAACACCTAGCCGGGGAGCTCCCGAGCAGGCCATCGGCGGAGGATATTGTCTCCCTGATCCGTGACCTTCCTTACGTGCAGTGGGACCCGGTGACCGTGGTCGCGCAGTCGCACATAATCTCCCTCTGGAGCAGGCTGGGTGCCTTCAGGACCTCGGACCTCGAGAGGCTGATGTGGCGCGACAGGAAGGTGCTCCTCCAGTGGACCCCCCTGGCCTTCCTGGTGCTTACGGAGGACTATCCCATCTATTACTCGCTCATGAAGAGATACCCTGAGTCGCTGACAAAGTCCTGGGGCAACCACATTCCGAAGGCCAAGCGGTTCCTTGCCGAGCATCGCGAGTTGCGGAAGAGGATGCTGAGAGAGCTCGCGAGGGGCCCCTTGCGGCCCACCGAGTTCCAGGACTACGTCCGGACCAAGAGGAGCGCGGACGGGTGGAGCACCGGGAGCGAGGTCTCCAGCATGCTGTTCCACATGCACATGAGCGGCGACGTGATGGTTGTGGGTAGAGAGGGGAACCAGAACGTCTGGGGCCTCTCAGAGGAGTTTCTGCCCGACTGGGCAGTCAGAGGAGAACTGTCCGAAGAGGAGTTCGAATGGGAGGCGGCGCAGAAGGCGATACGGGGACTGGGGACGGCTGTCCTACGCGAAGTGCGCTACTATTTCCCGCCTGGGCGCTATCAGAACCTGAAGTCGACCCTGGCCCGGCTGGAGGAGGGGTCGGTGATACGTCAGGTGAAGGTCGATGGGCTAGACGGGAAGGACAAACGGTACATCCACGAGCGGGACGTTCGGCTGCTCGACTCAGTGAGCGCGGGCGAGTGGAAACCGCGCCTCTCGCTTTTACCGCCGTTCGACAACATGCTCAAGCAGCATTCTCGCGTCTTCGGGTTCGGCTATGTCCGCGAGCAATTCCTGCCGAGGGAGAAGAGGAGGTTCGGGACGTACGTGCTCCCGATACTGTGGGGAGAGAGGTTCATCGGTCGGATTGACCCCCAATTTGACAAGAAGGAGGAGAAGCTCGTGATCAACTCGGTGCACGCAGAACCCGGCGCACCTGGTGGCAAAGAGATTTCATCAATGGTCGGAGAGACCATCGAACGCCTATCGGACTTCGTAGGGGCAAAGGAGGTCGTGTACAGGGGCCCGGTCCCAGCGGCGTGGAAGAGCTCTCTCCATTAGCCGTCACCCACGCAGTCCCCAGCAGAGTGGCTGAGACCCAGCGCGGCGGGGAGTTGACAGAAGAGGCGCCTCTAATGGTCAAACTCGAACTGCCTTCGCCGACCAGAGGTTCAGGACACACATCACTTCTGGTGATAACGTCGTGTGAGCCAAGCATATTAGCCGAGGCCGTGCCTGCAATCGCATGGGAGAAACGCGGATAGCGGCCGGCTCTTCGATCAGGCTGGACAGGGTGGAGGGCGGCCTGCAGGCTGGTGACCACGTGCTGATTCAGGCCGCCGAGGGGCGAACTGTGTCTGTCTCAGGGTCAGCCCGATTCGACGGCAACGTGGAGATTGACTGCGACTTCGAGTGCGGCTCACTCGAGTCCGGGGACGGGATTGTCAGGGTAAACGGGAGTGTAGTCTCACACGGCCACGTGGACGTCGACGACTCCATCTATGTCAAAGGAAGTCTGAAGGCGCCGAGCGTGGACGTAGGGGGTCGGCTCTCGATAGGCTCGTCCTTCCAAGCCGAAAGAGTGGACGTGGGGGGCTCCCTCGAAGTCCAGGGAGACGCGGAGGTGAACTCGGTCGAGGTTGGCGGCTCGTTCGAGGTGCGCGGAAACTCAAAGCTGGGCGGATTCGACGTGGGAGGACGGGTCGAACTTGAGGGCGGGGAGGTGACGGGACCTGGCGAGGTGGGCGGAACCCTCGTCTCGCGCAAGAGCCTGAAGTTCGTGAAGATCGAAGCAGGCGGCAAAGTCGAGTTGCACGGCGGAGAGGGTGAATACCTGGAGGTGGGAGGGGCCCTCCGGACCATCGGAGATGTGAAGTGCACAAAAGTCGAAGCCGGAGGGTTGATCGAGGTCGAAGGGACTCTGTCGGGCCGTGACATCGAAGTCGGGGGAGCCTTGCGAGTCTCCGAAGACCTCAAACTGGAGGGCAAGGCGGAAGTCGGCGGAACCGCAGACATCGGCCGGGTCCTCGAGGCGGCCGAGCTCGAGGTCGGGGTGAGCCTTCGCGCAGCGCGGGTCGTCGTCTCAGGGAACGCCGAGGTGGGGGTTAGAGTCGAGACCAGCGAGGGAATCAAGGCGAAGAGAGTGGAGTTGGGAGGTGGAGCGACATGCGTAGGCCCCATCATCGGAGAGCGCGTCCATCTCGAAGATGCCACGAGAGTGCAGGACGTGTACTGCCGGCGGCTGGATGTGGGAAGCGCAGCCAGGATGCGGAATGTGTTCGCTGAAAGCGCTAACCTGGGCGACGCCTGTGCGGTCGAGAGGCTCGCGTACACTGTGGAGCTAACCGAAGGCACGATGGTAAGGCACCAGAGCCCTCCCGAGAAGGTTGGTTCGCTTCCCCCCTTCCCACTATAGAATCAAAGGTAGGTCCTTGCCCTAGTGTGAAACGATGAGCGACCGCCCAACGAAGCGCTCCAAGACAGACATCTACGCCTCGATACTGGAGGTGATCAGGAGGAACCCCGGAGGAGGAAGAATCACCAAGGTCTCCTACGGAGTGGGAGTTCCGCTCGACAGGCTGAAATCAATGATGAACGACCTGGTGGACTTCGGCCTGGTAAGAAGAAACGAGTCAGACGGCGAGGTCACATACACAGCGACGCCTCGCGGAGTCGAATTCTTGGAGACGTACTGGAAGATGAACGGGTACCTCGAGACCTTCGAGCAAAAGCCTAGCAGGGGGCTGGCCGCGATCATGTTTGTGGACATCGCCGGGTTCACGGCCATGGCTCAAAGGAACGAGAGCCACGCGCTTGTCCTGCTCGAGGAGTTCCGGTCACTGACCCGAGGCGCTATGAAGGTCTTCAACGGAAGAGAGGTAAAGACGATCGGGGACGCGTTCATGATCGAGTTCACGAGCGCGCTCGAGGCCTCGGAGTGCGCGGTGGAGATCCAGCGCAGGATGCAAGAGAGGAATCTGAAGCTGCCGGAGGCCGACAGGCTGTCGGCCAGAGTGGGGATACACATCGGCGACGTGGAGAGGAGGGGCGGCGACATCCTAGGTGATGCGGTCAACATCGGGAGCAGGGTGTACCCCTTCGCGGAGCCAGGAGGGATCTGCATGACCCGCCAGGTGTTCGACCAGGTCTGGAACAAGCTCAGCTTCCACATAAGCGAGCTCGGAAGGAAGGAGGCCAAGAACCTCGAGTCGCCCATCGAGCTCTTCGCCGTGGACCTGCCCTGGGCGGTCAGCGAGCAGAATTGGCGGTGACAGGGGTGCACGACTCCTCGTGCGCGTGGAACGGCGAGAGCGTTCCCCAGAGGACTTTCCTAAACGCGTAAAGCCGCGGGCTCGAAGTCCCGGTCTACGACAGAGTCGTTCATCTCACGACGAGCAGAAGCGCGAAGAATCAAGCGGCACTCAAGGTCCTTGGGGTTCTTGCTCTACCAGTCGCTCTACGCTCCGTGGATATTCCTCAAAACGGTCTACAAGCAGATAGTCGTACTCGGCGCGATGTTCGGATGGGGGGCGCTGGTCTTCTCGTACTACGACCACCTCCCGCTGATAAGCTCCTTGCTCGCTTCCGTCTCCACAATAACGACGATCGGGCTGTACGTCCCCAACGGCGGCAACTTTCTCACGCTGGACAGAAACGAAGCACTCCTCCTGATGGTCATGATAGTCGTCTCCGTCGGAGCCGCGGCTTCACTCTTGCAGAGCACTGTGAACACAGTAGTTAATGGAGACCTGG
>JASIEW010000115.1 GCA_030045755.1 Nitrososphaerales archaeon | reverse complement strand
GAAGCTCGTGGGAAGGGGCATACCCATCTCGAGCATAATGTCGAGGACCTCCTTGGTCGCGTCACCCAACGAAGACATCGCGACGGTCGTCGACAGGATGGTGAAGGGCGGAGTGCGCCATCTGCCCGTCCTAGACAAAGAGGCGAATCCTTTGGGGATGATCTCGATGCGCGACACGCTCGCGATAAGCGAGCCCTTGCTGAAGTTCGTGCTGAAAGAGGCAAAGAAACGGGACTCGTGACCTTCAGGCAAGGTTCGATGTCCCGCGACTCGCGTCAGGCCGCCGGTGTGAGCTCCGCGCCTGGACTCCGCCTGAGCCCAGCCGGATCCAGCCTCCGGGAGTCGACGGAGATGAGTCGTTCAGGGACCAGCCACGCATGGGGATGCATCCTCGATCTTGGCGACTGACCCGAGCGAAAAGAGGCTGCGTCCGCAGCTGAGGATGTTCGACGCCGTGGCGACGGGCCTGGCAGCCATCCTGGGAGCCGGGATCTTCGCGGTCATAGCCCCGGCGGCGAAGATCGCAGGGGCGGCCCTTCTCGTCTCCTTTGGGATCGGCGCGTTCGTAGCGCTGTGCAACGCGCTGTCCTCCGCACAACTGGCCGCGGTGTTCCCCCGTTCAGGAGGCACCTACGAGTTCGGCAGGCGCATGCTCGGTCCGTGGTGGGGGTTCTCGGCGGGTTGGATGTTCCTCGTCGCGAACACCGTGGGACCCGGAGCCATCGCCCTGGCCTTCGGGGAGTATCTCAACGCGGTCGACGGGGCCGTGCCCGCGCGGGCCGCGGCAGTCGTCGCCGTGCTAGTCTGGACGTTCTTGAACGCGGGCGGGATTCGGCGCTCTGTCAGGGTCACCGACGTCATCGTGGTGATGTCAGTCCTTTCGCTTCTTGCCGTAGCCGTGATCGGCCTCCCTGGCGCGCGGTTGTCCAATCTGGCGCCCTTCGCGCCAGGCGGAGTCTTAGGGGTACTGCAGGCCACCGGCCTCCTCTTCTTCGCATACACAGGATACAGTCGCATCGCGACCCTGGTGGAGGAGGTGCACGACCCCAAGCGCACCATTCCGAGGGCGACTGTGGTGGCCCTGGGCACGGCCACCCTGCTGTACCTGCTGGTGGCCTTCACCGCTCTGGCCGTGCTGGGGGCGACCCGCCTCTCCGTGTCCACTTCGCCTTTGGAAGCGACCATGGTGGCCGTCGGAAGCGGGCTCGGAGTGGCAATCGTGGCAGTCGGCGCCCTGCTGACCACCTTCAACGAGGGGCTCTCTGACCTCCTGGGGGTCTCGAGGGTGGCCTTCGCGATGGGGCGCGAAGCTGACCTGCCGACCGGCATGTCCAGGCTGGGCTCGGGGCAGAACCCATGGCGAAGCGTCCTCGTCGTGGGCGCGGTTTCAATCCTCGTCGCCGCGTTCGCCCCGTTCTACGTCGCGATAGCTGTGTCGAGCTTCGGCACCCTGCTCTACTACTCTGTCGCCAATCTGTCCGCGCTTCGCCTGTCCCCCCAGCAGAGAACCTTCCCCCGCTGGCTGGCCGTCGCCGGGCTGGTGGGCTGCGTATGCCTCGCGTTCGCGCTCGCACCTGAGGAGGTCGGGATAGGCCTCGCGATACTTGCGGCAGGGGTCGCTTTCAGGACGCTCCGTCTTGGAGTGGCCAGGCGTCGGACGGAGACCTAGAACCTCCGCGCGTGATGGAGTGTCTGACAGCAAAGGGCGCTGCTCCACGGCGGCTCGACTAATCTTATCTAATGGCTGAGGAAAGGCATGGTACAACGTTTTGGAAAACGCAACCCTGGCATCGCTGATTTCGAACCTGCTTCTCATAGTGGTCGTCTACGGCTTGATACGCGCGGCCTGGAAGATCTATGGGATCCAGAAGCGCATGCGGACGGGCGGACTGAACCTCCGGAAGTTCCTTGCCAAACGGGCGGGGAGCATCGGCCTTGGAATAGGCATAGTCTCCATGCTGGCCACGATCGCGGCAATCTTCTTCCCGTGGTACACCGTGACATCGACCCCGCCGAGCGGGTCGCCGGCGGGAACGCCCCCGGTCAAGCTGATGTACATCGACGGGTTCGGAGGGTTCAACATCTCGCTCTCCTCAGTCAACAGCAGCGCCTCCGCGCACCTGGTAAACGTCGCAGCTGTCCACGCCCCCTTCGCCGCGCTCATAGTCGTCGGGGTCCCGCTCCTCTTGCTCGACGTAGTAGGGGTGAAGAGCGGTAGCGGCTTGGGAAGGCGGTACATCGACAGTGCGATAATCCTGTTCCTCGCAGTCGCCCTGATGCTCGTCTTCGTGACCATCCTTCCGTCGGACGTTCCCGCGGTCTCTTCACTGCTTGGCGGAAGCTCCGTCCCCACGGCCAGCGCGTCGCTGCTTTCGACGGTGGCGTCCAACCCTCTCGGCGCCTCGGCGCCCTTCGGCTCGTCCACCGTTTCTTGGGGCTTTGGGACAGGCGCGTACCTGCTCATCCTCGCGGCCGTGTTCGGGGTCGCGGCCGGCGGCGTGATGGGCACGGTCCCCGACCTGAAGCCGCGCGTCGCCCAGCAGGTAGAGGAGTCGACCGAGCCCAGCCGTCGTCTGGCGGCCATAATGTTCACCGACATAGTAGGCTACACCGCCCTCACGCAGAAGGACGAGTCGCGCGCAATGAAGCTCCTCAAGAAGCACAGGAAGGTGATCAGGCCCATATTCCCGAAGCACTCGGGCCGCGAGGTGAAGACCATAGGAGACGCGTTCCTGGTCGAATTCGCGAGCGCTCTAGAAGCGACCGAGTGTGCGGTGGAGATGCAGAAGACGCTGCACGATATGAACGAGCCCGAGGAGGACAAGCTGAAGCTGAAGATTGGCATACACGTCGGAGACGTGATACACCAGGAGGGCGACGT
>JASIEW010000114.1 GCA_030045755.1 Nitrososphaerales archaeon | reverse complement strand
GAGTCTCTGGGTTTCGTCGCTCTTGTCTTCGGCGGGGTGGTTGCTTGCGTAATCATGTTGCTCGGCAAGCACTCTGGCGCTCACATCAATCCAGCCGTCACCGTCGCTCTCTCACTCGCTGGAACGCACAATCGAAGGTTGCTCCTCCCATACGTCTCCTTCCAGTTGGCGGGAGCCCTGTTCGCGGGCCTGAGCCTCAGAGCGCTGTTCGGCGGTCTCGGTACGTCGACCGACCTCGGCTCGACCAAGCTGGCGCTCGGCGTAACTCCGGTGGAAGGCGCGGCGTTGGAAGCCATTGGAACGTTTTCGCTTGCTCTCTCCATCCTGATTGTATCGTATTCAGTCAAGAGCCCGGTCAAGAGGGCAATTCTCATCGGAGCCACGCTGACCACGTTAATCCTCTTCCTCGGCCCCCTGACCGGAGCCTCATTCAATCCTGCCAGAACACTGGGGCCGTCCCTCTTTTCAGGTTACTTCGAGAACCAGGCGGTGTTCTGGGTCGGGCCGCTTGTTGGCGCGGTCCTCGCTGGATTAATATTCAGGATTCTCACGAAGGCATTTCGTAGGAATGAAAGGCTCAGTTCTGTTTGTGTGTGTTGAGAACGCCGGAAGGAGTCAGATGGCCGAAGCGTTTGCAAGGAAGCACGGACTGAGGGCATCCAGCGCCGGCACGGTTCCCTCGCCAAGAGTCAATCCTGTCGTTGTCGTGGCGATGAAAGAGAAGGGGATAGACCTCTCAGGAAACAAGCCTAAGATGCTCACTAACGAGATGGTCAACGAAGCCAGCCTCGTCGTGACGATGGGATGCTCCGTCGAAGAAGTTTGCCCGAGGCCGATGCTCGCCAAGATGCAGAAGAAACTAGTCGACTGGCAGTTAGAAGACCCGAAAGGAAAGCCCTTGGAGGCCGTGAGAGCGATTAGAGACGAGATAGAGAAGAGAGTTCTTGAGCTGAGTGGCTGAACGGCGAAGTCCCTCAGCTGTCGACCGCAGTTAACAGGGAGAACCTCCAGCCGTGTCAACCAAGTTGTCAGCACCATCGGGACTCATCGCAACCTTCGGCCGACGGTTGTGGCTCCTCGAAAAGCGCAGACAGACCGGGAGTCGGTGTAGAAGGGGTTCTGTTCCGTTCATTCCGTAGTTTCCCTACCCGTTCCCGACGGCGTGGGCGTCTTGGTCGCTGAGGACGAAGCATGAACGGGCCATTTGTAAAGAGGGGAGAGCGTCGGTGATGAGGACGAGCACATTCATCACTCGAGCATTGGACAGAACCGACCGGAGAAATTCGTTTAACCCCCGAGAGTCCCGGGAACGCGCTTGATTGAGGTCGACTGCACAGAGATGACGTTAGACGAGCAGCTTGCTATGGCGTCCGCGATATCCGAAGACCTCGCCGGGGATGCGGTCGGGATCATCAAGGACACCAAGATAGTCTTGGACATCCTGTCGGAACGGATTTCTGTGAGCGACGTCGAGGACGTGGTCGTCAGATTCGTGTCAAGGCGAAAGGAGTCCCAACACTATTCGTTGGAGGTCAACGGTGCAAGCATCGTCATCCACACGCCGGACCCTCTGGCACGGTCAAAGGGAAGGAAAGATTCAGGCCAGATGCTCCCCCCGAACCTGCTCCACTGCCCCTTTACAAGCTGCGGCTTCGTCACACCCTACCAAGAGCTATATGACGTCCATGTCAAGTCGCACTTTGGGTGGTGAACCGCCGTCAGAGGATAATCCAGACCATGACCAAGCCTATTCAAGTATTCGCCGCAGGAGCCGTGATTCTCTTTCTCGCAGGCATGCTGTATGGCTTCGACTTCCTCCTACCTTGGGGAATACCATTTGGATTGTATCTCCTTGGCGTAGTTACAGTCGCTGGGTCCGTGATCTTCTGGATCTACGAGAAGTTACGACGCCCACAAGAGGTTAGCGAACCAGTCCCGACAAGATGAAACAAACCGCTAGGACCCCAAGGCGCTCTCTACCGCATCCGGCTCCAGTCGCGAGGGTTATCCACTTCGCTGCCAGGACACCACGCATTATCCTTCAGGCCGCCCTTTCTTCCATCCGTAGAGCATATGCCCTGATTTGGCGGCTTAGCGCCGGGTGGTCCTCTGTTGACCGCCGTTGGTCGGCTCCCTTGAGAACAATCGTACTTCGGTCCCTGGCGTCCTCGTCGCCTTTCTTCCCATGGCTAGGAAGAACGGGATGGCAAAGAAGCTGGTCATCCCTTCCTTTGAACCGCGTGACTTCAGTTCCTTCAGCCTGCGGGCGACCCGCGCCTTCCGCCTTAGGAGATACTTTCGAATCCAAGCCCTCGATAGACCCCCCGCCTCCAGCGCCCCGACGTATTCCTTCAGGCGCTTCTGGTCGGAGAGTTGTTTCAGCGCGAGCGAACCCTCGTAGATGAGCGAGCTCCGCTTCGTCCTGCAGTCGCATGGGGTCACAGGCACCTCGAAGATGCCGTCGACCGTGATGTCTCTGAGCCCTGCCTTGTGTAGGAGGTCTGGGAGCCTCCTCCCGATGGCGGTGTCTTGGCCGTAGAGCTTCTTCCGCCCTTTTATCTCAGCTCTGAGAACCTTCTCTCCGTCCTCTTCCGCCAACGGATCCTTGGGGTTGTGACTCCCGAAGGCCCCCCAGTCTGGTTCCAAGGGCGCGACGAAGCCGTCCTCCTTACAGATCCTCGCCATCTCCTGGACCGCCTTCAGGGGCAGGCTGAGGTGCATCAGGACGGTTCGCGACGTCACCAGGCCGAACGAGCCTGAGCGGAACGGGAGGTGATATGCGTCAGCTTGGATGTATTCGATCTTGCCCTCTTTTGAAGGACGGCGTGCCTCTTCCTCCTTTGCGGCCCGCAAGGACTTTGCATTGAGGTCTACTCCTATCACCCCGGAGACGCTCCCCCTGGGGAGTATCTCGCGCCCGAAGAGCCTGGTGAGGAACCCAGAGCCGCATCCGACGTCCAGCATGCCCGGGATTCGCCCGCCGGTCCTCGACAGGAGCATGGTCCTGTAGAAGAACGATATCCAAGGCCTCTGCTTCAGAGTGTCGGAGTGATGACGCCGCGACGTGACGAGCTCCCTGGTCTTGAAGCGTTGCTTCTGCCACTCGGCCTCCTCGCTTGCCCCGAACCTGGTTCGTGCGGCCATCTGCGTCCACCGATGAAAAGAGATTTTTGAAACTTCCTGTGACCCTAGCGCCGAGAGTGACCCGGCAGGACATCGAGGCATATTACAGGCGGCAAGATCCTTACGTGAGGTACACGATGGAGAACAGGAAGCGGGTCTCTCAGATCCGGAGGCTATTCGGCGAACGGAGGAAGTACTTCGGGAAGGCGCTGCTCGACCTCGCATGCGGCGGAGGTATTCTGGGGTTCCTGGTGGAAGCAGAGGGGCTCCGGTACCTCGGGGTAGACGTCAGTAACGACATGGTGAGGTCCGCGAGGCGCAGCGCCAGGGCGAAGGGGTCAGGGTGCGTCTTCATCCGCGGCGACGTCAGGACAGCCGAGCTGAGGGGCACCTTTCAGACCGTCGCGCTCCTCGGCAACGCCGTCATTCACTTCACGCCCTCGGACCTTAGGTTGGCCTTGACGAACATCGAGGGGAATGTCGAGAGGGGGGCTCACTTCTTGGTCGAGTATAGAGACGTGGTGGGGATGCTCTTCGCAGGGGAGTGGAGCAGGAGGTACGTCGAGGACAAGGGGAAGGGGAGGGTGGTGAACCTGTCGAAGGACATCGACACGGAACGGGGAGAAGTCAAGGTCGAGTCTAAGGTGGGAGGAAAGCACAGCCTGAACTTTGGCGCTGCCGTCTGGTCACCGTACATAATGGAGGCCGTGATGACCGGGTCAGGGTGGAGGCTCGTCGAGAGGGAGAGGACGTCTCCTCGAGTCTGGCTCGACGTCTACGTCAGGACATAATCAATCCGATAGCGGCCCGAGCGAACTCCCTGTTCTGGCAGGTGCTCGCATATCCCTTCGCTTGAAGGAGCGAGACAGTGTCGCGCATTACCTTCCGCCACCGCGCCCTCTTTGGGATAGGCCAGTCGATCCCGTAGTACCGATAGAAGTGCCTGGAAATCGTTCGCAGGCCGTCTCGGGCTACGCGCGGCTTAGTCGCGTTGGGCCTGCCCTTCGCATCGTATCTGTTCAGTATGAAGAAGATGTCCACCAGGATGTTAAAGGCGACCTCACTGCGGGCTTCGAATGCGCGCAGTTCGCGTGGCAAGGGTTCGATGCGGCGTGGCCTGTCGACTCTGATGTGCCTTAGTGACTTGCTCGACCCAAGCAGCACCCTGACATCGTCCTGCTCCTCCACCGTACGCTTGGGACTGTTTTCAGGGTCGAACGGCATGTAATAGGCGCTGATCAGATGGTGCCTGTCACGAAGATTCAAGATCTCGTAGCGAGAGTGCTTGTTGAGGAGGCGCCTGGAGCGCGTATAAATCTGAAGGTCGAAGTCGTCCCAGTCCTCGAGCTCTCCCTTGAACGCGGTGCTACCGACAAGGAGCGTCGCCTCAATCTCGCCTCTTGGGCGTAGAAACCTCTCAGCGATTGCTTTCTTGACACGTCTGTCGAGGGGCTGCATTTCCTTTGCTCCTCTCTGGTGATTGTGAACCAGATATTCCCTTCCTCCGTCTGGCTCCTGTCTTCTGTCCGGCGTGGGGGTCTGTCGCCATTTGTTGGACGACCGAGATGGAGAGCGGCCTCGCTCGCGCAGAAGGTTGAGAATCTCGGGGCCGAGAATGCCGTCATGCTCTGGGTAGGTCACGTGGAAGGGTCCCGACACTATCAGCTTTTGGAGCTCGTCAGAAGCAAAGAAACGGGCTTCCGATACTTCCTCTGGGTCCAGCGGGCCTAGGACTCCGCTGGTCACCTTCGTCTCCTCCAGCACCAAGAACGAGTCCAGCCGACCTTGGTGCGGAGAGAAAACCTCGCCCATGTAGAGGGCGAGGGGCCAGATGACTTTCAGGTCGAGCCCGGTCTCTTCCTTGGCTTCCCTGATGCAGGCGTCCTCAACCTCCTCTCCCCTTTCGGCATAGCCTCCCGGGATCGTCCATGCCCCGCCGACTGTTTCCCTGACCAGCAGGATGCCCTCATCGTTCATGACAAGCGGCGCGACCCCGATTTCGTAGTCGCCGAACCTCTCGCGCCTCCATTTCATGCCTGCGTCGGTGATCTCGGCGGTGGGGAGGAGGATGGGCGCGATCCGTAGCGAGTCGAGGGTTCGCTGCAGCCTTTTCGGCAGGGCATCGAGCGGCAACAGCTCAACGCTCCCTCAGCGGGGCTGCGACCGCGAAGTCTGCTTCGCTAGTCGCGCCATCGAACGCGGCGTACGTGTTCGCCAGCTCGAGAACCGAAGCAGTGTCGTCCGCCCGAAAGGATCGTACGCCCGGAGCCATTGCGCGTCGCGCGATTGGCGAACGCGGATTGAGGAGATATAACTGATTCCGGCGCGGCCACTGCTCAGGGTGGTCAAATGAGCCAGACCAAGAACGAAGGAACGGCCTACCTCCTGGGGCACAGCCACCTGGACGCCGCATGGCTCTGGTCGTTCGACGAGACCAGGAGGGTCCTCGGCGAGGGATGCGAGAAGGTCCTGAAGCTCATGGAGAGGCATCGCTTCACGTTCTGCCAGAGCAGCGCCCAGTACTACAGGTGGCTCGAAGAGGAGCACCACGAGACGTTCGAGGAGGTCAGAAGAAAGGTGAAGGAGGGGGCGTGGGAGATAGTCGGAGGGACGTGGGTCGAGTCCGACTGCAACCTGCCGTCGGGCGAGTCACTCGTAAGGCAGTTCCTCCTTGGGAAGCGGTACTTCGCGCAGAAGTTCGGAGTCGACGTGAAGGTTGCATGGTTCCCCGACTCGTTCGGGTATGCTTGGACTCTTCCCCAGATAATGAAAAAGTCGGGCATGGAGTTCTTCCTGACGTCGAAGATGCTGTGGAACGATACCATCGCCTTCCCGCACTACTTCTTCCGGTGGACCGCCCCCGACGGCTCCTCGATACTATCCCATCAGATGGTCGGAGCCTACGACGAGAAGGTCGACGAGAAGAGGATCCTCGAGCAGCTGAAGCAGCTGAAGGGGCGCCACCAGATCGGCGACCTCCTGGTCCTCTACGGGGAGGGAGACCACGGAGGCGGAGTGACCGAGGACATGGTCCGGAGAGCCCTGGGGCTCGTCCGCGGAGACGGTCCTGCCAGAGGACGGTTCACGACATCATACGACTATCTGAGGGGGGCGGCGGCAGAGTTGGGAGCCGCGAAGGTTCCAAAAGTCGACGACGAACTCTACTTCCAGTTCCATCGGGGGACATACACGACCCAGGCGAGGACGAAATGGAACAACAGGAAGGCGGAGTGCATGCTTGAGGTCGCGGAGAAGTTCGCTACGGTGGCGCACATGCAAGGCGGCGCTTGCCCCGCGAGTGAGATTGAAGAGGCGTGGCAGAGGCTCCTCCTGAACCAATTCCACGACGTCCTCCCTGGTTCGTCCATCCCCGAGGTCTACGAGGACTCCCAGAAGGACTTCGACCTGATCTTCAGGACCGCGGACCGCGTGACCTCCGCGTCGCTGAAGTCGATAGCCGGTCAGGTGGACACGTCGGGGAGAGGCAGGTCTGTCCTCGTCTTCAACCCCCTGTCATGGTCGAGGGGTGGAGTCGTGGAGGTCCCAGTCGGGGCGTCGGGAGCAAGGACCACAATCCTTGACGAGGATGGAAGGGCCGTCACTTCCCAAAGAGTTGGCAGGGAAAGTGTCATCTTCAGGGCGGAGGGCGTCCCTTCGATTGGATACAAGGAATACAGGGCGGCGAGGGCGCGCGCAGTCAAGCCTGGGAAGACTTCCCTCTCCGTCAAGGAGACCGAGCCTGAAGTCAGGCTCGAGAACGAGTTCCTTGCGGTCAGGATTGACAAGGGAACGGGCCTGGTGAGGAGCGTCTTCGACAAGGGCTCGGGCAGGGAGGTCCTGAATGGCCCCGGCGGCCTGATCCAGGTCTTCGAGGACTACCCGGTGAGAGGGAGGGCCTGCGTGAACTCGCGCATCGATGCCGCAATCTTCGACGCCTGGGAGGTCTTCATCTACCAGCAGGAGGGCGGCGTGAAGTCCGTAGGGCTGGACGCGCCGGAGGAGGTAAAGGTGGTGGAGCGCGGGCCGGTCAGAGCCGCCGTCCGGGCGCGCTACAGGTACGCCCAGAAGGGAAGGAAGGACTCCCTCTTAACCCAGGAGGTCGTCCTGTGCGCGCGGTCCCGTCAGGTCGAGTTCAGGTTCGGAGTGGACTGGCACGCGGAGCACAGGCTCGCGAAGGTCGCGTTCCCTCTGGACGTCCACGGCGACTTCACCACCTACGAGGTCCCGTACGGCCACGTCACCCGCAGGAACCCGGTCTCGCCCCGCGCCACCCTGGTCGAGAGGTCGAAGTACGAAGCGCCGGGGCAGAAGTGGATAGACCACGGCTCAGACGACGGGAGCTACGGCGTGAGCCTCCTGAACGACTCCAAGTACGGCTTCGACGTTGCGAACGACGTCATGAGGATGTCCCTGCTCCGGAGCGCAGAGTACCCGTCCAGGCTGCGCGCAGGGTTCGGCCTTCCTCCGGTCAAGGGCGCTGAAGGGCAGGTCACTGACCAGGGGGAGCACAAGGCGGCTTACGCCCTCTACCCCCACGCCGGCAGCTTTGACGAAGCGTTGACCGCAAGGATGGCCTATGAGTTCAACTATCCCCTCGTGCCGTTTCTGGGACCGAGCCACCGAGGGCGCCTGCCGAAGGAGCTGTCATTTGTCTCGGCGGAGCCTGACAACGTCATCATGACGGTCGTCAAGAAGGCCGAAGGCTCTGACGATGTCGTCCTCAGGCTCTACGAGACGTCAGGCAGGGACACGAAGGCGGTGATCAGGATGGCATGGACTCCCGAGGGTGCGGTGTCTACCAACCTGCTGGAGAGTGGGGCTTCGAGACTCCTTGTCGAAGATAAGAGAGTCAAGCTTCAGGTTTCCAGGTATGAAATCGCGACTGTCCGCGTGAAGGTTGGTGTAGCCGATCTATGATGAAAGCGCTAGCGGCCGGCAGTCCGACGGCGCCTCTCCAATGCCCCCATATCAGACAGTGACGCTGGCAACTTGGTCTCGCCCTTCTGCCGGACTCCCTCGAGCACCGTTGCCTGACTGGTATCAAGAATAAATCACGCTGGCCCGGTGGCGGGCCCGATGGACCTCCTGAGGCGGCTGGCCATCAAAGCGAGTCTCTTCGTCTTATCGCTGTTCGTGATATTAGTCGCTCAGTTCTTTCTCTTCCAGATAGACATCTCGTGCCCTGGGTTCACGTACAACATGTGCTGGTCCGCGCACTATCTTCCTCCTCCGCCGCCCCGCCAAGCTAATGTGAGCGTGATAATCCATCAGATAACTTCGCAAGTGGAAGGCGCCTATGGCTTTGGCCAGCCCGTCTGGATCAGGTTCCTCGACTACCTCAAGTTGATGCTGACCGGCAACTTCGGATACAACATCGGACCATCCACGTTCCAAGGCGAAGTCGCGTCAACAATTTCGCAGAGGCTCCCCTTTACCGCGCTGCTCGCATTTTCGGTCGCCGCGGTGGTCGTCGTTGTGAGCCTGGTGCTGGGGATTCCGGCTCTTGCTGGTCGCGCAAAGCGTCTCTCCCCGGTCCCCGCGATCGCCTTCACCCTGGCCGGCGTCGGACTGCCGCTCTTCCTCTTCTGGAGCCTGTGGAGAACCATCCACCCTGGAGGGCCCACTTGGCTCGTTCCGCTTTTCAGATATCTGGTGCCTGCTGGGTACGTCACAGTCGGCACCTCCACCCTTTCGAAAACGGGGACCGCATACTACGCCGCTGTCTTCGGCTCTATGCTGGCGCCGTTTGCGGAGGCCGCCGCCATAGTGTTCCTGACTATGCTCCTCGTCCGCCTCCTGTACAGGGGGTCGATGCGTTTCATGACGGCGCTCGTAATGGTCCTCGCATCATCGATTCTGTGGACCATGTTGCTGGAGGTCGTCTTCGGCTGGCCCGGTCTGGGGCAGGCCCTGTATCTCAGCTGGGTTACCATTGACTACCCCCTGGAACAGGCCGTGGTCTTTGAAATGTTCGCGATACCGCTCGCGATCTTCTTCGTGGCATGGTGCCTCGAAGACATCCTGGTGGCACTCCGCGCTCCGCCCGTCACGGTAGGACAGGACTCCGAGGCAAACCAACCGAACCAGCCCCTTCCGGCGCGCCTCCTTCGCCGCAGACACGGAGCCTGGACGCGGGACAAGCCTCACTCCTCAACTCGGCCCCTCGCGGCGTCCTGCGCTGGCGACCCGAATGCAAATCGAGCCCTACTCCCCAGGACTGGACGTTGACTTCGACCGTGCTGTCGCCGCCGGGACCGTGGACATCGCGGTCACAGGGGCCGAGGGTCAACTGCTCCTGAACGCAGAGAAGCTGGAGGTGAAGGGCGTGAAGGTGAACGGAGTCCGGGTCAGCCACAAGGCGGCGAACGGGACGCTCAGGATCCCCCACCGGTTCGACCCCGGAAAAAACTAAAACCTTAAAGAGATACGAACGTTCCGCATTTCAAGAGTTTACGATTACTTGGAAGTTAAGGTGCTGGGAGCCGCCAGGCAGGTCGGCCGCTCCGCTTTCTTAGTGACGCACAAGGACAGCAAGATCCTGCTGGACTACGGGGCGATGACGACGAAGGTCCCTGGCTTCCCCATGCACGTGCAGCCCAAGGGGATCAAGGGGATAGTCCTCAGCCACGCGCACCTAGACCACTCAGGAGCCGCCCCCCTGCACTTCCTCGGAGGGACGATGAAGCTCCACGCCACGCCCGTGACGTCGGAGCTGTCGAACCTTCTCATTCAGGACTTCATCAAGATATCCGGCCAGTACCTGCCATTCGAGTTCCTCGACCTCATGGCGATGAACTCCAACACGGTCAACCACGGTTACATGGAGCCCTTCCAGATCGGAGACTTCACCGTGACCTTCTACGACGCCGGGCACATCCCGGGCTCCGCAGTCGTCGCAGTCGAAGCTGGGAACAAGCGGCTCCTCTACACGGGGGACATCAACGGCGACGAGACGAACCTGCTTGCCGGGTCGTGGAAGAAGCTCGGAGAGGCCGACATGGTGATCACCGAGAGCACCTATGCGACAGCCGACCACCCTCACAGGAGCAAGGCTGAGGAAGAGCTGACGCAGTTCGCGAACGAGGTCGTGGGACGCGGCGGCATCCTGCTCGTGCCTGCGTTCTCCGTTGGGAGGGCCCAGGAGGTCGCGATGACGCTCGTGAAGTCCGGGTTCAGGCACCCCATCGCGATGGACGGGATGGCGCTGAAGGTGAACGGGATACTCCTGAGATACCAGGAGTACTTGAGAGATCCGTCGGCGCTCCGCAGGACGCTCGAGACGATGGAGGA
>JASIEW010000113.1 GCA_030045755.1 Nitrososphaerales archaeon | reverse complement strand
GTGGGCTCCAGTCTCGAGGACGTCTACCTGAAGCTTGTGAGAGAGGCAGAGTGAGACAGATGGACCTTCAGAGCGCATGGTCGGTTGCGGCGAAGGACTTCAAAATCTACAGGAAGAAGATCAACGTGATCCGCGCCTCAATCGCCTTTCCTCTGTTCGTGTCAGTGCTGTTCCCGCTCATACTGAACTACTCGATCGGCAAGGAGCCGGCATCGGTGGCCGTCACCGTGGCCCCGTCGCTCATGGACTCGTTTTCGATATGGTTCCTCGTCGCGTCGGTGACCATTCCGACTGCTATTGCGTCATACAGCTTGGTGGGAGAGAAGCTACAGAGAAGCCTCGAACCGCTTCTGGCGACACCCATGACTGACGGCGATATCTTGCTGGGAAAGAGCATCTCCGGCCTGCTGATCCCGGTTGCTTCAATCTACGTGGCATCGGCGATCTACATGGCGCTCATGGATCACTTCACGCAGGGCGTCCTGGGCTATCTCTACTACCCTAACTGGCATATGGGAGCGATCCTGCTGGTGGTCCCTCTCGCGTCGCTTGTGAGTGTCGAGATCAACATCATCATATCGGCCAGGATGACCGACGCGCGATCTGCGCAGCAGTTGGGGACGCTCCTCATAATCCCGTTCATCGTGTTGTACCTCGCTTCGGAGCTCAAGATATTCCCGTTCACAGACACGAACCTGCTGATTCTCGCAGGGGTCCTCGCACTTACTGACATAGCGTTCTTCTTCCTCAGCAAGGCGACCTTCCAGAGGGAGGAGATACTGACAAGATGGAAGTAGGCCCGTGGGCGTTGCGACGTCTCGTTGGCCCGAGTGAGCGGCGAGACTGAACAGGCACTAGCCTAGACTAGCCAGCGCCGGGGAGCGAAACCTGCGTTACAGGCAGCGTCACGGTTAGCCTTATCTTTCGCAGCCCGCGTATCTGTTGCAGTTTTCCCCACATCTCCTTCATCGAAACGGCCTCTAGGACGGCTATGATGTCAGACTGCCCGAAGACATGATAGTACTCTCCGTTAGTCGAGATCCTGGACAAGGAGGTCAGAACCTCTTGGACCGACTCTTCCTTCTCCAGGTCCGCCGCGGGGGCCGGCGTCGAGAAGTCGCGAGCTGCGCCTCCCCAAACCTCGATCAGGACGATGGCCCTGAACCTTTCCATGTTCTGTGCAGCGAAGGGTACGTTCTAAACGATTCGACGTCGGCACCGGTCCCGGCCGCCGAGCCACGTCCCAGCGAGACATGGTGAGACGACCTAAATAGCGTGGGCGCCTGCCAGCGCGTGTGCCGAAGAAAGATAAGGTCGGCGTGAGGACTAAGGACCTGATGCAGGTGCCGCCTTTCACGATCCGTGAAAGCGCCACGATCGAGGAGGCGGCAACCGCCATGTGGGAGAAGAACATAGGAAGCGTCATAGTGGTCAACGAAAAGGGGGCGATGGAAGGGATCGCTACCGAAAGGGACGTAGTCTACTCGGTGACGAAGAAGCTCGTGGGAAGAGGCATACCCGTCTCGAGCATAATGTCGAGGACATCCTTGGTCGCGTCACCCAACGAAGACATCGCGACGGTCGTCGACAGGATGGTGAAGGGCGGAGTGCGCCATCTGCCCGTCCTGGACAAAGAGGCGAACCCCGTGGGGATGATCTCGATGCGCGACACGCTCGCGATAAGCGAGCCTTTGCTGAAGTTCGTGCTGAAAGAGGCAAAGAAACGGGACTCGTGACCTTCAGGCAAGGCTCGATGTCCCGCGACTCGCGTCAGGCCGCCGGTGTGGGCTCCGCGCCTGGACTCCGCCTGAGCCCAGCCGGATCCAGCCCCCGGGAGTCGACGGAGACGAGTCGTTCAGGGACCAGCCACGCATGGGGATGCATCCTCGATCTTGGCGACTGAGCCGAGCGAGAAGAGGCTTCGTCCGCAGCTGAGGATGTTCGACGCCGTGGCGACGGGCCTGGCCGCGATCCTGGGAGCAGGGATTTTCGCGGTCATAGCCCCGGCGGCGAAGATCGCAGGGGCGGCCCTTCTCGTCTCCTTTGGGATCGGCGCGTTCGTAGCGCTGTGCAACGCGCTGTCCTCCGCACAACTGGCCGCGGTGTTCCCCCGCTCAGGAGGCACCTACGAGTTCGGCAGGCGCATGCTCGGTCCGTGGTGGGGCTTCTCAGCGGGTTGGATGTTCCTCGTCGCGAACACTGTGGGACCCGGAGCCATCGCCCTGGCCTTCGGGGAGTACCTCAACGCGGTCGACGGGGCCGTACCCGCGCGGACCGCGGCAGTCGTCGCCGTGCTGGTCTGGACGTTCTTGAACGCGGGCGGGATCCGGCGCTCTGTCAGGGTCACCGACGTCATCGTGGTGATGTCAGTCCTTTCGCTCCTTGCCGTGGCCGTGATCGGCCTCCCTGGCGCGCGGTTGTCCAATCTGGCGCCCTTCGCGCCAGGGGGAGTCTTAGGGGTACTGCAGGCCACCGGCCTCCTCTTCTTCGCATACACAGGATATAGTCGCATCGCGACCTTGGTGGAGGAGGTGCACGACCCCAAGCGCACGATTCCGAGGGCGACTGTGGTGGCCCTGGGCACGGCCACCCTGCTGTACCTGCTAGTGGCCTTCACCGCTCTGACCGTGCTGGGGGCGACCCGCCTCTCCGTGTCCACTTCGCCTTTGGAAGCGACCATGGTGGC
>JASIEW010000112.1 GCA_030045755.1 Nitrososphaerales archaeon | reverse complement strand
AGTGAGAAAGCGTACGTGTCGTGCATGCCATAGAGGTCCTTGGTTGCGTGCTTCAGGATCGGGTCTCCCTCTGCGAATGAGTAGAATTGTCTGAGGTCTTGACCCAGGCCCAAGCAGTCGGACAAAATCGCTCGGAGCTCGTACTTCTCCCCTTCCGACAGGTCGCGTCCTGTGAAGGCGTCGACCTGCAAGAGCGGGCGGTCGACCGTTCCCATCGACGCAATCCTCAATCCGACGGGGCACCTGTCGTAGCAGATGGCGGTCCAGAGCTTGCCTTCTTCGTACGCCTCTCCCGGAGTAAACAGGTTCCAGCCCGCAGGGTTCCTCACCGTCAGCCGGAAGTCGAACGGAGGGAGAGGTTTGAGCCTGAACCGTGCAGAGTGAGCGAGTCGCACGAGACCTCGCGGTGAAGCTGGGATAAATCGTTGTCCCGTCTGTAACCGTCTCCCATCTCTAGATAGAATCCGCCCGTTTCAGCGATTCATCCTTCTTCTGCATCTCCTCTGCTAGTTCTGGGTCATTCAGCCTGCCTCGCTCGAGCAGGTTCGACTTCACGCCCTCTCTGTCTGCCTCGGGTCTGTTCTGACTCAGTTTCCACTTCCCTTCGATCTTTGCTATAGGCATCTCGAATCCAACTATGGATTTCAGTTCTCCACTGATGTACTCCGCCGGCGCGTCGGTGACCTTCCATGGCTTCTCGGAATCCGCTTCGTGATGCCTCGTCAGCTCCGTAACGATCCTCAGGATTCTCTCCGCATCTTCGAAGAAGGTGACTGGTCCTCTGACGTGGACCGCTATGTAGTTCCAGGTCGGCACGACCTTGGCGGTCTCTTTCCTGGTTTGGTACCAGCTCGGAGAAATGTAAGCCTCTGGACCTAGAAAGATCGCGAGGCCGTCACCGCCCGGCGTTGAGTCACGCCACTGCGAGTTCCCTCGGGCTACGTGTCCGAAGAGGGTCCCAAGTTCGCCGGTCGACCTGTCAATCAACATGGGCACATGGCTGGCCCGCAGCCCTGAAGATGAGTTCGTGACTATTGTGCCGAAACTGATTCTCTCGACCTCAGCTAGGAGCACGTCTGTCCTGTCCTCCTTGAACC
Organism: Nitrososphaerales archaeon; assembly: GCA_030045755.1. Next base: position 1,643 of record JASIEW010000112.1, on the reverse strand, counting down.
AGTAGGGGTTGTACAATTGACTTTGGTGCGGGAGCTCGATTTGATATTTATCCTTCGCCGCAAGGGATTCCGTCTGAAGAGACGGGCTCGTGCCAGGATTCGACTCGTGTGTGTTTGCAAGTGAGCTAGGCTATCATGTCCCCGCACGTCGCGTCGACGGTCGAGGCGGTCATGGCACTCGCGTAATCCGACGCGAGCAGGACGGCAATGTTCGCGACCTCACGAAGGAGAGGCAGTCTCTTGAGAGCCGTGCGCTGCGCTTCTCCCCTCTCCACCTCCTCTTTGGTGGTCCCCCTCCGCTTTGCCAAGGTCTCGAAGACGTAGGACAGGGTCGGGTTGTCGGGTGTCCCGCCGGTCCTCAGGCTCAGAACACGCACCCCTTTCGGGCCGGCTTCTATCGCCAACTGTCTGAGGAACCCCTCTATGGCGGTGCAGGCAACGCCGAAGCCGCCGACGTTCGGATTTGGAAGCACGGCGTTCGAGGTAGTCAGCGCCAGAATGACGCCCTTCCGTTGCTTCTCCATCTGCCGTGCCGCTGCAGTCGCGGTTATGAAATGGCTCCTCACAAGGTCATACGAGTAGCTCGTAAACTGAGGCTCAGAGAGCTCGGTCAGCGCCCTCCCCATCCCAACGCTCGTGGAAATCAGGTTGAACGAGACGTCGAGCTTCCCAGTTCTTGCGACGACTCTGCTCAGGTGTTCCTCGACACCCTGCTGGCTCAGGGCGTCCACTTCAGTCGCCTCCGCTAATCCTCCCTCCTTTGTGATTTCGTCCGCGATGGTTCTTAGCGTACTCAACGTTCTGCCACCAAGGAACACCTCCGCTCCCTCTCTGGCAAATGCCTTGGCCACCGCGGAGCCTACCGCGCCCGCGCCGCCGTAGACTATGGCTGTCTTTCCCCTGAGCAGGCCCATGGCCTGACTCTCGGCGGGCCCTGCGTTTGAGCGACCTGGCATAGTACCCACTATGTTCAGTTAGCTAGATAAGCGTTGGGATGTCCATTCCCTGAAGAAGCCATCTATGTGGACATAGCAGATACTATATTAGATAGGAAGATGCCTCCTCTCAGACTGACTCGTTGAGAAATCCGGAGAAGACACGCTCTCAGATTCTTGACGCCGCGTACTATGTCGTCTATCGGAATGGCTTCCGCGCCTCCAGCGTCAACGACATCATGGCCAAGACCGGAGTGACCCAAGGCGCCTTCTTCCACTACTTTCCCACCAAGAGCGATCTAGGATATGCGCTCGTGGATGAAGTCTTGAAGGAGATGACGTTTGACCGGTGGACGAGGCCCCTCGCCGCATACAAGAATCCGCTCCAGGGAATTGTCAGCAGGTTCAGGATCCTCATGGAGGCCCTGTCAGACGAGGATATGGCGCTCGGCTGCCCGCTCAACAACCTCTCTCAGGAGATGTCAACGGTCGATCCCGTTTTCCGAGAGAAGATCAACGCGGTCCTGCGGAGCTGGGTTGACGAGACTGAGAGGTATCTGAGGCTGGCCAAGGCAAGGGGCTACCTGAAGTCGGACGTCAACCCGAGGCAGGCAGCGGAGTTCATAGTGATGGTGGAGGAGGGAGCCGCGGGCATGGTGAAGAACTTCAGAGACAGGAGAGTGTACTGGTCCCTGTACGAGACGTTCA
>JASIEW010000111.1 GCA_030045755.1 Nitrososphaerales archaeon | reverse complement strand
AGGCCCCGTCGATGTGCATGCTGATCGACAAGGGATACATGAGGAGCGTGGCATATTCGCAGAACGAAGTGATGGACGCCGGAGTCCTGTTCGCCCAGACCGAAGGGATAGTCCCCGCCCCTGAGTCGAACCACGCCGTGAAGGCGGCGATCGACATCGCGCTGGAGTGCAAGAAGAGAGCCGAGGCGAAGACCATCTTGTTCAACCTGAGCGGCCACGGCCTGCTCGACCTCAAGGCCTACGAAGACAAGCTGGCCGGGAAGCTGGTCGACTACGAGCCTGACCCGGCCGCCCTGAGCGCAGCGATGCAGTCCCTTCCCGCAGTGAGCTGATGTCCCTGATACGCGCCTAACCGTACGCCCTCGTGATCGTCATCCCGTCCACCAGAATCCACGGGCATAGCGTCGGAGTGTCTACCTCCCACCACTGGATCCACTCTCTGTCCGAGGACGCCAGCTTCACCGCCGACATCATCCTCAGGAGGTCGTCCCCGGCGCGCATCCCTTTCAGGGGCTTAGAAATCTGCCCGTTCTCGACAAGGTATGCGCCGTCCCTGGGCACCGTGGAGAACTCGCCTGTCCTGTAGTTCTTGAACCTGGTGTACCAGTTGCTCGTCAGGATTATCCCGGTCTTCATCTCTCCGATCATCTCGTCGTAGGACGAGTCACCCTTGTTCACCTCCAGGTTCCAAGGATGAGGCGTCACGAAGCCCGCGTTGCCGGTCGACTCCGTCTTCCACTTCTTAGCGGTGGTGAGATTGTGGAGATAGTTCATGAGCGTGCCGTCCTTGATGATTTCGGTAGAACCGGTCTTGACGCCCTCGTCGTCGAAGACCCTGCCCCCAAGCCCTCCGCTCACGACGCCATGGTCCGTCAGCCCGAAGGAGTCGGCCGCGACCTTCTTTCCTACCTTCTCGGCGAGACAGGAGAGACCAGCCTCCACGGAGAAGGCCGAAGCGGCGGAGCCCACAATCTCGATCAGGTTAGACGCCACCGTGGGGCTCAGGAGCACCGAATACTTTCCTGCTTCTGGTTCTGTCGCCTCTTCCATCCGCTTGGCGTCGTGGCCGGCCCTGCTGCCGGCCTCCTCGGGGTCCAGGCCTGACAGGGAGGACGAGCAAGAGAGCCCGTGCCCGCTCGCGTCCTTCTCCGCGAATGACCTGATGTTCAGAGTTATCGAAGAGCGCTTGTCGCTCCCGGAGGTCCCGTTGGACGCCAGCATGGCGTACTCTATCACCCCCGCGTCGATCACGCCTGCGGCCCTCTTCCCTCCTGCCGAGGTGGAAGAGGATATGGCCCTCTTCGCCAGCCTGGGAAGCTCCTCCCCCGCGTCCTCGAGGTTCTTGTCATACCCGAGCGGGCTCGGCGCGTGCTTGATGGACTTGTCTGGGAGGGGGACGTACTCCGACACAGGGAGTGTCTTGGCCGTGTCGAAGAGGTCCTGGACGAACTTCTTCACGCTTGCCGACTCGAGGTTTGACGTGGATGCGATGGCCCTCTTCTTGTCCTTGGCGAGGTAGACTGTCAGCTCTGTCTCGTTGAGATAGTTGAGAGTGGTCACCGAGTTGTTAGCGAACCTGATCATCCCGTCTGCCGAGTGGGCGCAGAGCGCGACCGCGTCGTCCACTCCCAGTCTCTTCGCCTCCTTCACCGCGACGTCGTTGACTTCCTGGAGGTCCACCAAGATCACCTTGCACCCAGCTTTATCCCCGTGAGGAGGGTCTCCGGGCCTCCTGTCCAGACGGGCGCCCCTTGCTGAGGGTCACCCTTTCCGCACGTCGCCGCTTCGAACTCCATGTGCTTGCTCCTGGCCTTCACGCTCCCCCACAGCCTGGGCGTCGTAATCTCCAAGACGGGCGCCCTGACCAGACCCTTGACCTCTCCCCTCTCTATGAGGTTGGCCTCGAGCGCGACGTACCTCTGGTTCAGGCGCTTGTCGTCGATGTTCCACTCAGTGAACGACTTGAAGAAGACGCCGTGCTTCACTTCCTTGATCAGCTCCTCGGTCGAGTAGTCGCCTGGCTCGACGAACGTGTTTGACATCCTGATTATCGGCTCCCGGTCGAACGACACGGCCCTCGACGCCCCGTTGCCCACCACGCCGAGCTGCTTCGCCGTCGTCCTGTTGTGCAGGAACTCGTTGATCACGCCGTTCTTGATCAGCCTCCTCTTCTTGCCTTCGACACCCTCGTCGTCCACGGGCGTGTACCCGTTCGAGTGATCGAGCGTCGGGTCGTCGCTGACGTTGGCCTGGTCGCTCCCGATCTTCCGTCCCAGGCTGTCGGCCTTGAGATAGGACTCGCCCGCCTGCGCCCCTTCTCTTCCGAGGACTCTGTCCGCCTCCTGCGGGTGTCCAACCGACTCGTGGGCTGCTATCCCGGAGAGCTCGGGACTCAGGACGACATCCAGAACGTCGTTCGGGGCCTTGCCTGCCTCCCGGAGCACCTTCCCCATCGTCCTAGCCTCCTCCTCCACCTTCTCAACAAGACGTATTCGCTTGACGACCTCCAGGCCCCCGGTCTCCCCCTGCTGGATGAACCTCGTCGCGGTCTCGCTCCCCTCCATGGCCGTCAGCGACCCGAAGAAGTTGACCCGCGGAAGCCTTCCCTCGACCCTGGACCCTTCGCTGTTGACGAAGAACCTCTCTTCGAGCTCCGCCATGAGGAAGAGGAGCCTCCCCGGAAGCTTGACGCCCGCCTTCCCGTCGGCAATCCTACTTTCGACGTCCGTCAGGACCCCTCTGAGCCAGGCTGGGTCCGCGTTCTCGACCTTCGTCGTCTCGGACGCCGCCCACTTCCGCTTCACCGGCTTGGATTCGTCGAACTCGATGGGATTCAGCAGGACCGCTGAGGACGACTTCGCCAGCCTGACTGCCCTCTTCGCAAGGTCGGCCACGGAGGCGTCCTTCATGTCGTTTGTGGCCGCGAAGCCGAGCGCGCCCCCAGAGATGACCCTGATGCCCACTCCGTAGCTCTCGCCGGAGAATGACGGCTGGGGCTCGCCGTTCTTCAGCGCGATCTGCCGTCCCCAGGTGGTCTGGACCCTCGCCTCTGCATAGCTGGCCCCTGCGTCCGTGGCTTTCGCCACCGCGAGGTCTGCGAGGTCCTTCGCCTC
>JASIEW010000110.1 GCA_030045755.1 Nitrososphaerales archaeon | reverse complement strand
TGGACCGAATAGAACTCCTCCGCCTGAGGCTTCGTCATGGTCGTCATGAGCACCCTCTTGAGCACGAACCCCTTCGCCTCGAACCTGCTCAGCACCTGGCCGACCATGCCCCGCTTCACAGTGTCGGGCTTCAGGACGATCAGCGTCTCCTCCGTTTGCGAGCTCATAGCTTCTTGTCGCGCCTGGCCCACTTCAGCTTGCGGGGGTCCCTGCCCAGTTTCAGCTCGTTGACCTTGCACTTGGATGAGCAGTATGAACGGGTGGACCCGTCGTTCCTTACGAAGAGGATGCCAGAACCGAGACGGACTTCTTTGCCACAGAATGCGCACCGCTTTGGAACATACATCTCAGGTCACCGCACCTCTTTCTGAAACGCCCTTCAGCCACGGGATATAAAGGGCTCTGTCAAGTTGACGGATTCTCCAACGACCTCGCGATCAAAGTCGTCGGACGGAGTCAGGGACTCGGAGAAATCAGCACTAAGACATGGCAGAGATTGTCAGTCTCCGTCGAGTCTGACTGCGCCCTTGTCGACCGACTATGACAGCAATGCCCCGGCGTGCATCGCCAAGATGACCGCGAGGCTGAGAGCCACAAGCCAGAGCGCCTTGAGCTTTCGTGCTTCTCGCTCTGTTTCTCTCAGAACGAGCACGTCCGACAGCCTGATCGGTCCTTTGACGTTCCTTGTCAGAATCCTCCCCTTCTCCTTACCTTCCAGAATCTTCACCCTCACCTGAGTGATTTCGCCGGCGACGCCGGTCCTTCCGACCAGCTGTACGACTTCGGCTGGCGTAAGAGTCTCGGCTTCTTTCTTGCTGCTCATGCAGCCTTGCTCAGCCTCGCGAGCTCCTGCGTAACCTGCTCGAGAATCTGGTTTCCTTCTCCTGCGTCCAGGACCGCTGCGGCTGCCGTAGACACTTCTATCCCAATCGCCGGTCCGATCTGCTCCTTCGAAGGTACGAACACGTATGGAATCTTCCTCTCGTCGCACAGGATCGGCAGGTGGGCGACGACCTCCGGGGGCGTCACGTCCTCCGCTATCACGACGAGCTTGGCCGTGCCTCTCTCGATCGCCTTCGTCGACTCGTTCGTCCCCTTCCTGACCTTCCCGGTTCTCGAGGCCTGCCTCAGGACTTCATACGCGGCTTCGTAGACTTCCTTGGGCGTCTCAAACTTCACGTAGTAGGCCTTGGGGGTCATTTGCGAATCTCCCAATCCAGCCCTTCCTGACGTGCATATAAACGGTTGCGACTTTTGCGGGGTTCGGGCAACTTGGCGTCAGGCTGAGGACTCTATCCAGAACGCCTCGAAGGGAAAAACTGTGTGACCGTTCTCGTCAGTGGAATTATATTCTTCCTCCGGTTGACTCGTGTATCATGAGACAAGGACCCCTCCTGCTCATCATCGCAGTTCTGCTCTTCTGCGTCCCATTAGTGAGCTATGGTTCGTCGACTACCACTGTCACCTGCATCGCGAATACATCACAAACGAACCCGAATTGCGTCACGACGGTTTCGATAGGGCCTCTCCCGTTTGGGGCAACGCCACCATCTGGCTCGAACGCCACCGCTAACGCCGACCATACGGTCCTCCTCTTGTCAGAGCTTGTGGGGATCGCGCTCTTGGCTGCTTTCATTGCAATCTATCTGAGGAAAAGAGCCAGCTGACGGGAGTTAACAGGGAGACGAACTCGTTCGGGGTGCCGACAAGTTACCCGAATCATTTTGCGGGACAGCGTCCCGCCCTTCGGTCCTCAGCAGGACAGGACGAGCGTCCCGGGCGAGTCTAGTCTGCAGAACCCGAACCGAGGGAACTGGACTATCTCGCCTACCTTCGCGTCGGCTAGGGACGCCTCGGCCAAGCCATGGACTTCCTTCAGGCTGTCCTTCACGAACTCCCCTGCCTCGTCGAAGAGTACGCCCGGCACCAGTACCCTGACCTCGGTCCCCTGACCCGCCACCCACTGGACCTTCTTGGACCCCTGGACCAGGTCCTCTCCGGCGTACCTCGCAAGGAGCCGAGGGCCTGTAGACGTGAGCTGGACATTGTAGAGGTCCATCAGTCTGAAGGTCGTTCCCGCCGTCATTGTCGATGCGTCGGCCTTGGGAACCACGAACTTTCCAGACGTCCCGATGGACCTGGAGCCGAGCTGGCTCTGCGGGTGGTACGGGATGTCGACCGTCCTGTCTGGAGCGCCCTCGACGACAATCTCGACAGGGTCAGGGACGAAGAAGAGGCGCCTGGACACGGGGTCGAGCAGCTTCCTGTTCAGGGAGAGGAGAAGACTCCAGTCGAACTCGTGCTCGGTGCTGGTGTAACCTACCTGGACAGTGAAGTCACGGATCGCTTGGGGCAACACTCCGCGTCGTTTCACTCCCTCCACGGTCGGCATCCTTGGGTCGTCCCATCCCGAGACCATACCAGACTCGACGAGGGGCCTCAGGAGTCTCTTCTTCACGGGAGTCCCCTTGAAGTTGTATCTCGAGAACTGCACCACTTCGACGGGCTTCATTTTCAGCGACTCCCGGATCAGCTGCTGGAGGTCCGTGTGGAACTCTGAGCTCCTCAGTATGTGCGTCACGCCGCAGAGCTCGTCCTCGATCGTGTTCGCAATGTCGTAGGTGGGCCACAGGGAGTATCTCTCTCCCGTCAGTGGATGAGGGTGGTCGATGGTCCGGAATATGTTGGGGTCGCGGAGCGAGTAGTTCACGTTCTGCATGTCGCCCTTGAACCTGACGACGTAGTCGCCCTCCTTGTGCTTCTTCGCGACCAGCTCTCTCCAGATCCT
>JASIEW010000109.1 GCA_030045755.1 Nitrososphaerales archaeon | reverse complement strand
CTCCTTCTGCCAACCACCGTAGTTCACGCTTCAGTGGGGCAGGCAGGAATCGCTGGCGTAGACATCAACCAAAGTACCGGAGTCGTCTCTGGCATCACACCGTCGACAAGCTATGTCAACGTGTACGCCGGGACATCCAGTCTGGAGTCGATTGACGGAAGTTCCCCAGGTGCCGAAAGCACCTTCGCTGTCACGTTCAACACCGTCACATTCTCCGGCACCCAGTTCAGGTTCTACTTGAGTACGAACGGTTACTCCGAAATTAACACGACCGCGGGCGAGACGCAGGACATACCCTTCGGTCCAATCTTCTACACTGCCAACTTCACATCCGACTGCAGCACTGGCTGCCTTGCAACAACAGGCACGCTAAGCGGCGTCGGGACAGTGAAGTACTATCAAGGAACGTACTCTAGCACCGAAATAGTCTCAGGTCCTCTTCCTCTCGAAGTCTCCAGCAACTACAAGTATCTGAAGATATTCGACGGGACTTCATCGTCTGTCGCAGTCACGAAGCCGCTGATCAACATCCTACCTGGGATCAAGGTCGACCCCAGCGAGGGTTCAGCGGGCATCACCGTCTCCGTCAGCGGAGGAGGCTTCCCGACAAAGGCAGACATTGCAATCAACTACACCTACATCTTCACGTCGTGGGGCAACGTTGCCACTCAGAAGAACGGCACCTGGATCCTTTCAGGTATCGTCAACAACGGCGGCTGGTTCACGCACTCGGCGACCATGCTTGACATCAAGCAGGCAGTGAACCCACCTGCCCACAGCCCCGACATCTACTATGTCCCAATCACATTCACGGCGGTAAACGCCACACACCTCAAGACCGCCTTCACATCGACAGCAGGTGACGCGGTCTACGAAGAGTGGAGCAGAGTGATCGACCAGGTCTCAAACCACTTCGACACATCCACGACAGTCTACAGGTCCCCCGCAGGCGGCTGGGGCAACGACAGTGGACATGCGCCGAATGTGCCGGTAATCGATGTATACGTGACTAGCAGTCTCGGCATCGAGGGTAACTACACCAACGCAGGAGGCGTCGTGAAGGTCACCATCGGCTCGGCGTCGGTCACCACCACCAGCAACACAATCTCAGGAGAGTACGTGATCAACATCACAATCCCCAATCTCCCGATTGGAGACAACACGGTATACGTGAGTGACAACGGGGTCACATACTCGTTCACAATAGACGTCCTGTCTACGCTCATATTGAGCCCTGACAGCGGCGTTACAAGCGGCTGCAACGGCGTTCTGGGCGCATGCCCAGCGCTCCCGTCAAACGCTTGCAACATCACAGCTGGAACCTGTGTCACGGTGACGGCGTACGGCTTCACGCCGGACGTCTCCGTGTGGGTCTATTGGGAGTACCCAACATACATGGACGGCATCGCCCTCAACGTCGCCAACGCGACAACCAACTCGGTTGGATCGTTCACGACGACAGTCAGCTTCGCAGTGCCATCTCCGACATTCGGAGGTGTCCACTACGTGGACGTGATTGAGAACGTCACTACCGCGTATCTTGGCCACAAGGCCACGATCGACGGTACGTATGACGACGATGTCACGGGCAGCGCGCCGTTCACAGTGCTTCCATCTCTCGTCGCTTCGCCAACTTCCATCAATTCCAACCAGCTCGGATTCATGAACGTCTATGCAGAGGGCCTCGCGCCCGGCGTGACGTACATGGTCCAGGTGGACCACTCGCTCTACAGCTACATCTACGGAATCGGCACCTGCTACTCGCACTTCAACGGAAACGGACAGATCAACTTCACCTCGACCGGTTTCACCCCTGGCGTACATCAGGTAGAGATTACGCCATTCGGTAGCACCTACGAGGACATCGACTACTACTACGAGAACTACACGGCGCCAGCCGCGTGGACTTACTTCAACGTCACGACCACCGGCGACTACACGGTGGACGCAATCAACAGCATCAGCTCGTCGGTGACCTCGGCGGCCAACAAGGCATTCGCGAGCTTCAGCGTCACACTCGACAGCATCCAGACCTCGGTGAACGCCCTACCAGGCGACATCACCTCGGCCCAGACCAACATCGAATCCGCCATCACCAGCACGCAGAACACCCTGGCCGGTGACATCAGCGCCTCTCAGACGGCAATACAGACCTCAATCAGCAACGCAGAGTCAACACTCAACACAGCAATACAAGGCGTCGGGACTACAGCCCAGACGGCAGCGTCCGAAGCTACGACCGCCGCAAACGACGCAAGCAGCGCATCGTCAGGCAGCAGTACTGCCCAGACGTACGTGCTGGTCGTCGCGGTCCTCGCAGCGATCACGCTGGTTCTCGAGCTAGCAATATTAGTTAGAAAGCTGTCCTAAGCAGACGGCTTTCTTTCCCTTTTTCTGTTTTTGAGCGGAGCCTAGCGGAAGCTCCGTCCGCGGCGCCTTAGGCTTCCAACTTCAGCGTGGATCATCAAAACCCTTATCATCGGTCGCGCGAACGGCCGGAAACAAAGACTGATGACATGAAGGCGATTATTCTCGCTGGAGGTTTGGGGATGCGCCTGAGGCCGTTGACCGACGACAGGCCGAAGGCCTTGATCCATGTCAACGGGAGGCCGATATCCGAGTATCAGCTGGACTGGCTGTCGGAGGGAGGCGAGATAGACTCGGTGACCTTCGCCTGCGGATACAAGTGGGAGAGGCTCAAGGAGCACTTCGGCTCGAGCTTCAAGGGCCTGAAGGTCGACTACTCGGTCGAGGAAGAGCCCCTGGGGACCGGGGGCGCGATCAAGAGGGCGATCGCAGACTCTGACGAACTCACGATCGCGCTCAACGGGGACATCCTTACCGACCTCCAGCTGAACAGGATGATAGAGGCCCACAGGCAGTCGGGGGAGATGACGGCCTCGATGCTCGTCGTGCCCTACCGCTCCCGCTTCGGGGTGGTGAAGATCGACAAGCTGAAGATGGTAAGAGGCTTCGACGAAAAGCCCGCCTTCCCCGATGTCTGGATCAACGGAGGCGTGTACATCATCGACCCCAAGCGCGTGGCGAAGTACCTGCCAGACAAGGGCGACATCGAGAGGGAGACGTTCCCCAAGCTGGTCAATCATGGGTCCCTCCTCTCCTTCCCGCACTACGGCGAGTGGTACTTCCTCGACTCGCTCAAGGACCTGAAAGAACTGGAGCAGACGCTGCGTCAGGCCTCGATGCAACGAGAGAGCATGTCCGGAGCGAAGCCCGGTCCCGAGTAGCCCTGCCACCCCTTTGAAGTCGGGCGCCGTCAACATCCGTCACATTGAGTCCGAGCTCAGCAACGATTTTATTCCGTCGCCCTCCATTCCCGTCGTTTGAGCGAACTCGTGAAGACGGTCGAGTCATCGAAGGTGCCTCCGGGCTCCATGGTGACCGTC
>JASIEW010000108.1 GCA_030045755.1 Nitrososphaerales archaeon | reverse complement strand
CCTGGCGACACGATGATCTGGATTTGAGCCGGTATCTGCTTGAACAGTTCCGCCGCCATTTCGTACTGCTTGGCTGGATTCCTTTCGGCAAGCTGATACTCCTGACCCGGGTAGACTCCCACTCCGTCGACCAGGTCGCCGGCTATCACCACATACTTCACTCTGTCAACGACGTCCTCGTCCCCCGACTTCCCGTTCAGCCATTGTATGAACCTCTTGAAGTCCTCGGCGAGAAACTTGTCGCTTCCAATGTGCAAGTCGGACAGCAGGACCGCGTACACCCTTCGGGAGGACGACGTGGGCCTGCGCCCCGGAACGTCAGGCAGAAGCAGAGAATTGGTGAAAAGTTGACCGGTCTTTCCCCTCACGACTTCGATGACGACCATACTGTCGAGCGGCGCTTCCATGGCCGCCTTCTCGACCAACGCGTCTTGACAGAGAAGCTTCAGCGTCCCTGTCGGGTCGTCAATCCTGAGCTCCATCACCCCTCGTCGGTTCGACTTGTCGACCAAAAGTCCGGCCACCTTGGCCTTCTTCCCCGCGAGAAGATTCTTCGCCGACGAGACGCTGTCCGCTGCCTTCGTATCGAGCCTACTGCGGACGATCGAGGAGAGCCTGTCATACCTGTCGTGGAACAGTCGCCCGAATCCCGCATACCCTTCCACGGGCGAGATCGACTGCGTCGGGTCCGAAACGACCTCGAGTTCCGCTTCATCGACCAGTTTCTCCGTATGCGGCCGCTGTTTGTCTTCGGGGAGGACCCGAGCTACGTCAACCTCGGTTATGATTCTGGACTCTCCCATGGCGGAAGCTTTCTGTTCTAGGAGCCTGTCAACCAAGCCGTCCATGTCAAGGCTTGTTGGTAGAGCGTTGATCAGGTCGAAGGCCTTTGCGTCTATCATGTAGCCCGAGGCCAACACCCTGGCCACGGCCCTCGACTCGGTCATCTAGTCAGCGAAATGCCTTGCGCGGTATTAGAAGATTCGACGCACTGCATACCCTGTTGCACCAGGAAGTCTAACGTCTGTTGGTCCTTCGACTCGCAGTAGATCCTAGTGAGAGGCTCGGTCCCTGAGGGCCTGAACATCACCCAAGAACCATCGGCGAAGACCAACTTGTAGCCATCGAGCTTCCTTTCTTCGGTTATTCTCAGCTTTTTGAGCGACTCTTTCGCCTTCCTCTCCAAGATCTCCATCCTGACCTGCGCCCGGAGGTTCACTTGTTTGTACTTCCATCTGCTCTCCTCCATCACCTTCTCCAGAATCCCCCTTTGCCGGGCGAGCAGTCCCGAAATCAGTGCGGAAGCGTTGATTCCGTCCTCCCAGAGGCCCCACCTCGGGTCGACCATCTTGCTCGGTTCTGTCGCAAACACTCCGTTCTCTTCTCTGAGGACTGCGAACGTCTTGCCCACCCTGCTCCGGAGTACTCTAAGGCCGAGCCTCTCAGCCTCCTCGGCGACCGCCGCAGAAGCGTTCTCTGAGATCACCACCGTCCCCTCGGTCATGCCAAGGGCTCTTAGCGCGAGCATCGCGACGATGGAGTCAGGAACGACGTTGCCTAACATGTCGATCATGACGAGCCTGTCGGCGTCTCCGTCATGCGCAAAAGCGAAGTCCACCCCTAGTCCGGAGACGATCCTAGCGAAGTCCGCGAGATTGGTGGCTGTGGGCTCCGGGGGCCTCGCGGGAAACCGCCAAGACACCTGGGAGTTTACTGCGACCACGTTATGACCGAGAAGCTTCAGCACGGCGGGAGTGACGAGGCCTCCCGGGCCCGTAGCACAGTCGACCGCGATTCTGAGCGGCTCCGCCGATCTTTCGTGCCTAGACACCAACGCCCGCACGTAGTCGTCAGTCACCGTCTCGTCCGGAACCAGCTGGCCGAACGACCTGGAGGCCTTCATCACCTCGACCCCCATGGCTCGTTCCACTCTCTCCTCGTCTTGCTTTGGGAGCTCCATGCCCGAGCCGTTGAACACCTTCACCCCAGAGAACTCGACAGGATTGTGGGACGCGGTCACCGAGAATGCCGCAAGACATGAACGAGAAACCGCTCCGAAGGCTATGACAGGAGTCGGAGCAAGGCCGAAGATCGCAGCCTCGCTGCCTGCCGCGCTGAGCGCCGCCAGGACGGTCTTGGACAGAAGAGCGGAGGCCTTCCTTCCGTCCCAGCCCACTCCGTACCTCCCACGTCCGAACGCGAACGCTATCGTCTCAGCGAGCTTGTAGACCTGCTCGGGCGTCTGAGTCTCGTTGAAGACCCCCCTTACGCCGGCTGTCCCGAAGGCCTTTGTCATCAGAAGCTATTCCTCTATGATTTCGGACCATAGTTCTGGAGTAGCTCTCTTCGCCTCGTTTTCCAGCATTGTAGCCAGTTGTCGTATCTCCCATTGGGCCTGCAACGCTGTTCTCTGCCATACCATGTGCATGAGGCTCTTGGCGCTCAGCGTCATCACCAGCTTCGTCTTGATCGCGCTGGGAAGGATGTATCTCGCGTCCTCCTTGGGGACGCCAAACGAGGTCATCTTCTCATAAGCGGCGTAGACAGAACCAAGTGCCTCATCGAAGGCTTTGCTAGCGTCTTTGTTCGAAGCCACACTGGGCGGAATGACTACGCCCTCCTTGGTGGCCGCGGAGAATCTCTGGGACTCTTGGTCGTACGACGCGACCCTGTGACGCACGAGCTGATGAGTCGTCACCCTACTGCAATCTTCAATTTCGAACATGTAGACCACGTGGTCCATGAGCATGCGCGGCTCAAAGGAGGCGCCCGCGCTCGCAACAGCGCGCTTCAGCACGTCGACATCGGTGTGGTAAAGGAGCTTAACCCGCACTTTTGCCTACCCCAAAGGCCAACTCGTTGAACAACAGTCCGACGCTCTTGCTGTTCAACTCCGAGACCGCCAGATCGGCAAACCCTCTGGACCGGTCGTCCTTCCACAGTTCCAGAAGAGTTCTCGCGTTTAGCGACACAAACCAGACTCCAGTCTTGAGCACGCTCGCGCGTAGATGAGGATGGCCAACGATTAGCCCGCGCAAGTCGTTCTCCTGTGCGCCTTCGAGCAACAACGTCATCGTATAATGCTCAAGAACGTCTAGAGACTTGTCCTGCAAGGCCTTCGACAACAGGAACCTCCAGTACTCTGGCCCCTTCTGTTCCAGTTCGGCCTCTATTTCTTCAATCGGTTTGGTGCTGTAGCATCTCCTCATCGCCGTGGCTATCGTCAGTTCAGGGTGGGGAGAAGACCAGACGAGGGAGACCTTCACTTCATTCGACACCCGAACACGATTTCGATTTAAACGTGGGTTTCGCAAACTTCTCGGACTGCGCGGCTGACTCCTGTGAGGAACCCTCCGTTAGTCTGCAAACCGCGGAGCAAATCGAAGTTTACATCGAACGTTTGAGACGAACAGACCCGCGACCATCAAAGGAATAATAGACATGGAAGAGAGGCGTAAAACGGGCCGGGGTGGCAGAGTGGTTAATGCGCGGGCAATCTGTTAGGTAACGAAACGGATCCGCAACTCGAGATCAAAGACCAGTCAGCCCGTGACCTCACGGTCGCGTGGGTTCGAATCCTACCCCCGGCGCCTGCCACAAGCAGGGATTTGCCTATGCGGTTCTGAACGACTCGCCGCAACCACATGTAGACACGGCGTTCGGATTTTCAATCACAAAACCGCCGCCCATTAACTTCTCGGACCTGTAGTCCACCGTAGAACCGGCGATGAACGGCGCACTGGATCTGTCGACCACGACCTTCGCTCCGTCTACCTCTATGACGAGGTCGTCGTCGGTCACTTTGTTGTCGACGACCATCCCATACGAGAGACCTGAGCATCCCCCTGCCGTTACAAATATTCTCAGAACCGCGCCTGGCTTGTTTTGTCTCCCAAGGTATAGCTTGAGCTCGGAAGCCGCCTTGTCAGTAAGTTGCACTATCGGTTTGATTTCGGCCCCTTGGCTCATCTTTTGAGTCGTGACGGCCTCCTTGTATAAAAACCCAGGGTCAGGTTTTCAGTCGTTTGGCCGCCTCTCTCACGTCGGAATAGGGCGGTTCGTCAACTGCGCCGTCGCTCACCCATCTATATCTTAGGATGCCTCGCCCGTCGACCAGGAACACGGATCTCTTGGCTACTCCCTTGTAGCCGAGGCCCTCCCACTGGCTCTGCAGCACTCCGTAGGACTTGCTGACTCTTTTGTTGAAGTCGCTCAAGAGAGGAAACTGCAGGTTGTACGTCTGCGCGAACGCCTTCAACGTGTATGCGCTATCCACGCTCACAGCTATCAGTTGTGTCTTCGAGTCCTCCAGAGCCGCTGCATCGTCTCTGAACGTGCACATCTCCCTGTCGCACACTCCGGAAAACGCGAACGGGAAGAAAGCCAAGATGGCTGTCCCTCTCTTAGTAAATTCGTTCAACGACCGGTTGACTTGGTTCGCGTCGGGGAGGGAGAAATCAGGCGCCTTCTGCCCTAGCCTAGGCACCACACCATTCGAATCGCTCAGGTCCAGATTTAAGCGTGCGTTACTTCGGGAACTTCTGAAGGAGGTCGAAGTACTTCGTCATCAACGACACGAGTTGATCCTGCTTTTGCAGGTCGCCTTCGCCGTCCAAGGCCGCGGCAGTTTCACTAAGTTTGGCAAGAATCACTTCTCTCATCGCAGCGACCACCGCTTCGACAGAAGCGGCACCCAAGCGGGCGACCGACGAAAGGTCGTCATGGCTGGCGCAGAAGACCTTCCCGTGGTATCTCAACTGAATCCCTCCGCATTGGGGACAAGGTTCGCTTAGCATCGTGGCCCCCTTACTGATCAGCTCTGCTGCCAACTTCGTCCCGTTCTTGCCCCCCTTGCTCATCTGACGACGATGCGGCGTCCTCTTCTATAAAGTGACTCGTGACGAAAAGCACTTAATCCCATGGAATCATCCACGCGTTTGTAAAGCGAAGGTCATTCGGTTGAGTGCAAAGCTGAAGAAACAACAAGAGAACGACGCCAGACTGGCAAAGGCCGTTACCAGCCTCCAACAGATTTCCGACTCGAACATAACGCCGAGGAACATAAGGAAGATAGTGAAAGACTCAATCCTCATGTTGCAAGACCCAAAACAGAGCATCGCGGTCAGGGCTGCTAACGCAGTCAGCGTTTTAGACGAAGTGGCTCAGGATCCCAACATGCCCTCGTTTGCCAGAGTGACACTCTGGTCCGCAGTCTCCGAGTTAGAGTCGATAAGAGAGCAGTAAAGCTTTAACACAAACTGGCCTCGGTGAAGGGCGACTTGCCGAACTGTCCGAAGTGCGGGAACAAGGAATCCGTGCCATCCAGAAGCTTCAACGTCATCGTAGAGCCATCGAAGGGCGAGAGAGGGATGACGGAGAGAAGGGTGGGGATGTACACCTGCTCGAAGTGCGGGACCATGTTTCCGACTGTAATCAGCAAACAGAGGTACCTCATTGTCGCCGAAGAGCAACTGAAGTCAATCAAGGACGAGCTGACGTCGGTGAAGAAGGGCAACGACGAGCTCAATTCGAAGCTAAGGGGCATGGAGGAGCGTCAGAGGGAAATGGAAGACACGATGGAAAAGGCCGCGAAGGAAAACGAGGTGAAGGTCTTGCGGTCCAAGTTCTCGGAACTCCAGTCCTATGTGGAGTTCCTGCGAAAAGAAAAAGGAGAACTCGAGCAGAAGGCTTCCAGGATTACTTAGAACCTAGACTCCCTCAGTTCCAATCGGGGGCAGATTGTAGCCCGCCTCCGATTCGTAAGTCGCCATCTTCTCGTCCAGCACTGCCTTCTCGGTCCGGAGTGCTTCCACCTCGCTTTCCAGCGCGGCGGTCGACTTCTCCAGCTCGTTCAGGGCGATTCTCTCCTTGAGAGACGCTATGCTGGTGAGCAGCGAGGCCTTCTCAGCCTCGAGCGACCTTATCTTCTCCTCGAGCTCAGTCCTCTGGTCGGCATATTGGGTTATAGTCTCCATCGTTGTCAGGTTACACAGTCTAGGGGTTTACTTGTTCAGACAAACTAAAAACAATTGATAACGCAGTAAAAGCGATTAAATCCCAATTCGCAGAGAACTTATCAATCGTAGTGGTTGGATGGCGGTTGTGAACAAAGGGATCTGGGTCTGGCCCTCAGACGAAAGGGCGCAAGGGGTATTGCTTACGGCAATAACCAAATCTCCTCATCTGATCGCAGC
>JASIEW010000107.1 GCA_030045755.1 Nitrososphaerales archaeon | reverse complement strand
CGACTCGCTCGGCAAGGACGCCATCCAGGTGCTTGAGACGAGCGACCCCAGCCTCGCAGAGGCCACGGCCGAACGACAGGATGAAGTCAGGAGGTTCGGGCTCTATGTGATCAGACAACTCAACCTCTCGCTCAACCAGGACGTGCTCCCGGACCTGCGGCTTGAGAACAGGGACACCCTCGGGTACATACTCGTCGCAAGAATCCTGGAAAGGATCGCATCGCACGCCAGCAGTCTGGCTGCGGCCACCAGCGAACTGAAGCCGCTGGGGAAGCCCACGGTGGCGAAACTTACGGCAATGAGTGATTCAGTCTGTGCACTCGTGGATGACGCCATGCTCTCCCTCTTCAAGAGAGACCACGAAGGAGCGGACGCGAACATCGTGAAGGCCAACGACTTCGTCATGAAGGAGGGCGAGCTGATCAAAGCGTTGAACGGGACCGACAGCCAGACCTACTATTCGCTCCATGTGCTCATGGACTCGCAGAAGCGCATGGCAGAGTACGCCAAAGAGATATCGGAGGTCGTTCTCGACATGACAGTAGAGCGGACCCTGCGCGAGCCTGAGCTCGAGATCAGCCAGGCTCTATACGCCTAGTCTTCCGTTCGGTATAGTCCTCGCCATCCCTTCAGCACTCACGCACCTCTTGGAGGTGCACGACACTCTGCACGGACTTAGGTAGTTTCTTAAGTCGGCCCACATGGCGGCCGTTTGGAGTTCCAGCGTGGAGTACAAATGGGTCGCGCTCTCTAACACGACCATAGGGACGCTGATGGCTTCACTTGATGCAACCATCGTCCTGATCTCCCTGCCTGCCATATTCAATGGAATCCACATCAACCCGCTCGCGCCCGGCTCGTTCCAATATCTTCTCTGGCTGCTCTTCGGCTACAGCATCTGCACGTCCACCCTGCTCGTGACCTTCGGAAGGATCTCGGACATGCTTGGAAGAGTCAGGCTGTACAACCTCGGCTTCATGATCTTCACGGTAGGCACCATACTGGCTTACCTCACACCGAACACGGGCAGCCTGGGTGCCTTGGAGCTGATCTCGTTCAGGATAGTGCAAGGAGTGGGCGGGGCTTTCCTCTTCGCAAACGGTGCAGCGATAATCACCGACGCCTTTCCGGAAAACGAGCGCGGTCAGGCCCTCGGCATCAACATGGTCTCCGTCCTGGCAGGGTCGCTGATAGGTCTCATAATGGGTGGCGTGCTCGCGTACTACGACTGGAGATACATCTTCCTCGTAAGCGTGCCCGTAGGCATCTTCGGGACGGCCTGGTCCTATCTCAGACTCAAGGAGGTAGGCAAAATCAACAGGCATCAGAAGCTGGACGTCTGGGGCAACGTCGCATTCGGCGTGGGCCTCACACTAATCCTGGTGGGCGCCACTTACGGCCTCCTGCCCTATGGGACATCTTCGGTAGGCTGGGCCAACCCGTGGGTGATCGCATCTCTCGTGGGAGGAGGGGCACTGTTGCTCGCCTTCCCATTCATCGAGATGCACGTGAAGAATCCCATGTTCGAGCTGAGCCTCTTCAAGATCAACGCGTTCACAACCGGGAACATCGCGGGGTTCCTCGCTTCGATCGGGCGGGGCGGCGTGCAGATCATGCTGATCATCCTCCTACAGGGCATCTGGCTGCCACTGCACGGCTATGCATACTCCTCGACTCCATTCTGGTCAGGAATCTACATCACTCCTATGCTCATAGGGTTCGTGGTCATGGGGCCGATTAGCGGCAGGCTCGCCGACAGACGCGGGTCGCGCGGCCTTGCGACTGCGGGAATGGTGGTCACGGCTGCCGCCTTCATTCTGCTCTCGCTCCTGTCCTACAACTTCATCTTCTGGGAGTTCGGGCTGATACTATTCGTGATGGGCATCGGCGGAGGCCTCTTCGCCTCTCCCAACACGGCTATGATAATGAGCTCGGCACCGCCAGAACACAGGGGAGCAGCGTCTGGAATGCGCGCTACGCTCCAGAACGTAGGCCAGACCGTCAGCATCGCCATATTCTTTTCCATAGTACTGTCCGCCCTATCGGGGAGTCTCCCAGGGGCGCTAAGCACGGCTGTCACGAACGCCGGCGCTCCGCAGCTCTCCACGTACTTCTCGGGCATACCTCCTACCAGCGCGCTCTTCGCCGCCTTTCTCGGCTACAATCCAATAGG
Source organism: Nitrososphaerales archaeon (assembly GCA_030045755.1). The sequence goes on along the minus strand of JASIEW010000107.1, from coordinate 1,693 downwards.
CACAATTCTCGCCGGTCTCGGATCCATGGCATCCTCGATTCCGTCGAATGTGGTGGCGACCCTGACAGGCCAGACGTTCTTCCCCGACGCGATCGCACCAGCGTTCATGTCCTCGCTGAGGATCGCCTTCTACCTTGGAGCGATTCTGTCCATAATAGCCGCCATAGCGACAGCGACCAGGTCGACGAGCAAGACGCCGAAACCGAAAGCGGACCAGAGCACAGTTCCCCAAACGGATATGTAACGGCCTCCTAAGGCAACGCCATGTCGGGCGCGAACGAAGTCACCAAGGAGCTCAGCATCGGCGAACTCCTTTCGCAGACATTCGATTCGTTCCGTCAGAACTTCTTCAAGTACTTCATCGTCTATCTGATAGTCGAAGCCATCGTCGGGGTCATCGGAACCGTGGTTGCCCTTTCCATCAAAGTGCCTGCTCTTAGCTTGACGGAGACCGCCTCACAACTGACGGGCTACCTTTCCGCGTACGTGTCGCTCGAAATAGCCACAGCCGTCGCGGGATGGATAATCGGCTCGATCGCGACCGCCACAGCGATCAAACTGGCCTCAGACAGGATCCAAGGCAAGGAGACCAGCGTCCAGTCGAGTTTCATGTTCACGGTCTCGAAGCTAGTCTGGATCTGGGTGCTCGATCTGGTAGTGGGAGTTCTTACCGTTCTCGGGTTCATAGCACTGATCGTCCCAGGCATAATCCTAGTGATAATGTTCTCCGTTGCCCTGCCCGTCCTCCTGATCGAGGGTCCCGGGATCTTCGAAAGCATGAGCAGGAGCCGCCAGCTCGTCGGGAACAGATGGCTGAAGACGTTTGGCTTCCTTATAGTGCTCGGCATAGTGATCGGGATCCTGAGCCTGATCGGCGGCGCCATAGCCTCGGTCTTTGGCAGCGGGAGCACCCTGGCCGGCGACCTGATTTCCGCGTTCTATGCTCCGCTCTATCCGATAGGCATCACTGTGTTCTACTACTCGAACCTGGCGAGGCTCGCCCCGCCCGCACCCTCCCAGACGATTACACAGACGATGCCCGCCCAGGCATCCCCCTTCCAGTCAAGCATGAAGTTCTGCCCTAGCTGCGGCAACCAGCTGAGTTCTGGCGCGATGTTCTGCTCGAAGTGCGGAGCGAAACAGCCGGCTTAGGGCTATCTTGCGCTTTATAGGTGAGCGCAACCGAACCGAAGCCCCGGAATTGGCATCCTACAAGAAGACGGAGGCAAAGGAGGAGTTCAAAGGGCACAACCACCCGTTCAACGAGAAGTGTGGTTCTCACTGCCCCCGGAACGAGCACTACAAGGGCCCCGTCCGAAGGCCGGCCTTTCTCACTAGGAATACGAAGTAGAGAAGCAGGCGAGCGAAGAGCATGCCCGAAGACGCGATACGCTACACAGTCTCAATGAGCAGAGCAAACGCCCACTACTTCGACGTCACGATTGAATTCCCAATACCTGAAGGCGAGAGGAAGGGCGAACTCAGACTGAGGATGCCTGTATGGACGCCTGGTCACTACTTGGTAGAAGACTACGCGCGAAGCATCACAGACGTGAGGGCGTTCGATGTCGCCAGCGGAAGGGAGCTCACGGTCACGAAGGTCGAAAAGAGCCTGTGGTCGGTCGCGTGCCAAGGCTCGGCCAAGGTCCGGGTCGAGTACCCAGTCTACGCCTTTCTCTACACTGTCCGGTCC
>JASIEW010000106.1 GCA_030045755.1 Nitrososphaerales archaeon | reverse complement strand
AGGTACAGCAACAGCCCCTTCCAGGAAAGGTTCGCCTTCTGTATTATCCTGGTAGGTTTCTCCGTCCCGTCCGAGATGACCCTGAGGATTTCGCAGATGATGTCGAGCCTGGACCGCCTCCCGATCTTCTCCCAGCTCTCATCTTCGAACAAATAGCTGAGGCTGGCGGGCGAGCCGCGTGATATAAAGACAGTCAGAGGATTTAGAACCTGAACCGCAGGTCGCGGACCCGCGGACCGCTTTGGTCAGGGATCATCCCATCAAGCGGGCGATGGCCGAGTCGTACGGCGCCTCCAGCAGCCCCCTGTCAGAGATGATGGCCGTCACCAGCTCAGGGGGGGTCGCGTCGAACGCGGGATTAGCGACCGGAACGCCCTTTGGGGCGATTCGTTTTCCCCTGATTTCGGTGACCTCCTCGGCGCCTCGTTCCTCGATGGTCACTTGGTCGTGAGTCCTGAGGAGGTCGAAGGTCGAGGTCGGGGCCGCGGGGTAGAATGGAACGTTGTGTCGCTTGGCCAGGACCGCCTCCTGATATGTCCCTATCTTGTTGAACACGTACCCGTCCCGGGTTATCCTGTCCGCCCCGACGACGACCTTGTCCACCCGTCCGAGGCTCATCATGTGCCCGACCGCGGTGTCGGGTATGAGCCTGCACTCGATCCCGTCGGTCACCAGCTCGAACGCGGTCAGGCGCGAGCCCTGTAGCGCAGGCCTCGTTTCAGGGACCATCACTTTGACGAACTTTCCCTGCTCGATCGCCGCCCTCACCACGCCGAGCGCCGTGCCGTAGCCCACGGTCGCCAGCGAACCGGCGTTGCACTGCGTCAGCACGGTGTCTCCGTCGTCCACCAGCCCGGCCCCGACCCGGCCGAGCTTCTTGTTGGTCGCCACGTCTTCGTCCTCCATCTCTTTGACTTCAGCCGCGGCCCTCTCCTTGGCCTCGCCGACTGACGACGAGCCCTCCACCTTGCGGAGCACCCTGTCGACCCCCCAGAAGAGGTTCACGGCGGTGGGCCTGGTCGACCTGAGGAGCGCGGCCTTCGCCTCGAGCTCTTTCTTCAGCCCCTGAACGTCCTTCGCCTTCGAGTTGGTCACAGCCACCGCAACTCCCATGGCGGCTGCCACGCCTATTGCAGGAGCGCCCCGTACGACCATCCTTCTGATCGCTTCGGCGACCCCCTCGGCGGTGTCGTATGTGACGTAGGTTAGCTTCGCCGGAAGGGCGGTCTGGTCGATCATCTTCACCCTCCCGTCATCCCAGGTAACGGTCCGCATTGTGAAGAAGTCGGTCACTCTGAGACTTCGACTGCGCCAGATTCTAAAGCGTTTTCGGCGCCGGGCCTCGAACCTTCAAATATGCTCCTGGAGCCGTGGAGGTCGAGTTTCATGGAGGCGCCCGTGAAAGAGCAGTTCCGGCCCCTGAGCGCGGTACTTTCGGACGACGCCATCTCGGTGGTCGACAAGGATCGCTTCGGCGAGCTCGAGGAGGCCGGCTATGGCACGAAGGAGGACGGAAGCCTTGCCCTGAAGGACTACGAAGCCCTCTACCTGATCTACTCCAAGAAGCTCGAGCTGTTAGACGGCTCGGGAAAAGCTATCGGGTTCTCTAAGCTCGCCGAGCTCGCCCAGAAGAAGGCAGGCGACTCTTGGACCAAGTTCGTCATATATCGCGACCTCAGGAGCCGCGGATACGTCGTAAGGGATGGGTTCGGGTTCGGCACGGACCTCAGAGTGTATGAGAGGGGAGACTATCCCAAGAAGGCAGCCAAGTACGTGGTCTTCGCGCTTGACGAAGGGATCGAGAAGAGCGTCGTCGAGCTCCAGAAGTCCGTCAGGGAGATGGCGAAGATGGGCAAGGAGGCAATCATAGCGGTCATAGAGAGAAGGGGCGAGGTGATCTATTACAAGGTCAGCCGGGCCAGGTTCTAGGACGGATGGATCCCAAGGCATACCTGCGACTCATCCGTCCAGCAAACTCTGTCATGATAGGTTTCGCAGTGATCGTGGGCTTCTTCGTCGCGAGACCCACGCTCACGACTCTGTCGTGGCTTCAGATAGCCCTGGGGTTCCTGACCGGGTTCTTCGTCTGCGCGTACTCCATGGTCGTGAACGACGTCTATGACATCGAAGTGGACAAGGTGAACAGCCCCGGCAGACCCCTGCCGAGTGGGAGGGTCTCGGTCCGGTCGGCCACCCTCTTCGCGGTCGCGCTGCTCCTCGCAGGGCTTGCGTGCTCCGCGCTAAGCCTGAGTCCTACCGCTCTCGGGATTGCGGCGCTCTACGCCGTCCTTTCCTGGCTCTACAACTCGGCGGCGAAGAAGACGGGGCTGTTGGGAAACCTCATCGTGGCTTCGTCGCTCGCGATTCCTTTCATCTACGGAGGGGTCGTCTCGGGCGGGAGCTACGCCGGCTCCCTGCTGCTGATGATGGCTCTGACAGCCTTCTTCTCTGGTGTGGGCAGGGAAGTGGTGAAGGCCATGGCCGACGTCGAAGGCGACGCCGAGAGAGGGATCAATTCGGTGGCCCGGACCAAGGGACAGAGAGCCGCGTCCTGGGTGGGCGCGGGCTTCTTCGTCGTTGCAGTCCTCACGAGCTGGGCGCCGCTGGTCGCCGGGATAGCCAACAGGTTCTACATGTTCGGCGTCGTGGTCCCCGATGTAATTTTCATAGGCCTCGCCGTCTCGATAGTGGCAAGGCCTGACAGAAGCAGGGCCCACGCGGTCAAGACGTACGCGCTTCTGGGGATGCTGACCGGACTTATCGTCTTCATCGGGGGCGCGCTCTGAGTTGTGGTCGGAGAAGTACAGGCCCACTTCTCTGGACCAGATGATCGGGGACCCTAAGGAAAGGGAAAAGCTGGTCGCCTGGCTGAAGAAGTGGAAGCGAGGGGCGAAGTCAGCCCTCCTCGTGGGACCTCCCGGGACCGGGAAGACGACGACAGTCCACCTCACGGCTACGCTGATGGGCCTGCAGCTGGTTGAGCTCAACGCTAGTGACGCGCGGACCAAGGAGAGGCTCTCCAGGATCATGGGAGAGCTGATAGGAAGCCAGTCGCTCACAGGCAAGCGCACCCTGATCTTCTTGGACGAAGTGGACGGACTCGCGGGGAGGGCAGACTACGGAGCGGTAGAGTACATCAAGGAAGCCGTCCGCAAGAGCGAGAACCCGATAGTCATGGCGGCGAACAATCCAGAGTCGGATGAAGTCAGAAAACTGGCAAGCGTCACCACGAAGGTCGAGTTCAGCAGGACCTCCAAAGAGGCGCTGGTCAAGCATCTCAGGGAGATCGCAGAGGAGGAGGGGTCGCCCTCGACTGAGGAAGAGCTCGCGTCGATAGCCGAGGCGGCGAACGGGGACGTCAGAGTCGCGATCAACTTCCTGCAGTCCGGGGGGGCTGCGGGCAAGGACGTAGAGCTCACAGTTCGCGAGTCCATCGAGGCATTCTTCGGCGCATCGGACGTCAGGTCAGCCCAGAGGGCTCTGCGAGCATATCCAGGCCCGCCCAGGGACAAGGTCCGAGACCTGTTCACCTCCGTCGTCAGGGCCAGCATACACGAACAGCGGAGGTCCGCGGCTCTGGACGCCCTGTCGCGCGCCGACATCGTCATGGGGAACATGGTGCGGGGAAAGGACTGGAGGCTCCTCAGGTACCTAGACGAGCTGCTAGCGGCCGACCTGTGGACGGCCCTCGGCGACGGCGGCGCAAGGTACTCTCAGGACGCGGTCCCGTGGATGATGCAGCTAAGAATCTGGAACGACTCGAAGAAACTCAAGGAGCTGGGCCTCCTCGCAGGCAGGAGGCTCGGAATCAGCCAGAGGGGGGCCCTGGTGGAGGACATGCCGTACATCCTGCTCCTCGCCGCGCAGCCTCAGTTCAGGGACGAGTTCGTAGGCAGCCTCGGCCTGGAGGAGAACTACTCCGAGTTCCTGGTCAAGGAGTCGGCCAGGGCGGTCCGCCGTCAGCCGTAGACCTGCTGGAGTGCCGGGTCGGTCGCTGCCTTCCAGTCGGCGAGGAACCGTTCCAGCGCTGCGACCATGGGGCTACCTCTGTCTATGCGGAAGATCCTGATCCTGTTGAACCTCTTCTCCTTCAGGATGCCGGTCTTCACGAGATATTCCAGGTGGCGCGAGGTGGAGGTGTGCGACAGCCCCGCCCGCCTCGTGACCTCCGATATGTTCAGCTCCTCGGCTTCGAACAAGACTGTGAGGACTTTCGTCCGTCCGTAGGACGACATCAGCCTTTCAAGTTCTAACGTCGGCCACCGTCCCTTTCTCGAGCTCTGCTATCAGCTCCTTCG
>JASIEW010000105.1 GCA_030045755.1 Nitrososphaerales archaeon | reverse complement strand
TACAAAGGGGTGGCGTTTTTTATATAAGCGTTAGCACCATCGGTCTCCGCTAAACCATCCGACGTTTGGCGGATGCAAGTTCGTCCTGGCGGGGTTCCAACGCTGAGAATGTCTGCAAGCTCTTCGATTCAGGAAGGTTCTAGTAAGAATCTAGCACACTTCAACTAACAATTTGGTAATCATGCTTTTTAATGCGGTTTCCTAGGGTATGTCATAGTAATGCTGGTACAGAACAAGAGCGGAACGATAAGGCCGAACCTGAAGAAGGCAGCCGTTGTTGCCGCATTCGCTCTTATAATCTCGATGGCGTTCATCCAGATTGCAAACGTCCGAGCCGCGACGGCCACGGTCACCACACTGTTTTCGGGCGATCAACCTGTGGCGGTAGCGGTAGACCAGAAGACTGGATATGTCTTCGTGGCCGACGAGACTGACAACAACGTGACGATATACAACGGGAACACCAACCAGCCTGTCAAGAACATCACGGTCGGAAACGGGCCGGCAGCGGTGGCATGGGACTCGGTAAACAACCTGGTCTACGTGGCCGACTCCTCAGACAACAACGTGACGGTGATAAACGCCACCACGTTCGACCAGATAGCGAACGTGACGGTGGGCGAGGACCCGGTGGCACTGGCTGTAAGTCCCACCAGCGGGGACGTGTTCGTGGTCAACAACGGAGCGAACAACGTGTCCGTCCTGAGCGACTCGACCACAGCGCCGAAGGTGCTGCAGAACATCACGGTCGGAGACGAGCCAGATGCGATAGCGGTTAACAGCGCCAACGGGCTGATTTACGTCGTCGACAACGGTGACGATAACGTGACCGTCGTAGGATCCAACCTGAAGCCGATTCAGAACGTTACAGTGGGCGACGACCCGGTGGCGGTAGATGTGAATCCGACCACAGGGAACGCATATGTTGTAGCCGAAGACGACAACGTCGTCGACGTGGTGACATCGTCCAGCCCCACCAACTTCATCTGGTCGGCCAACGTTACCGTCGGTGACTCTCCCGACTGGGTCGCGGTCGACCCGGCCAACGGATACTATTTCGTGGCTAACTCCGCAGACAACACCGTCGCGGTGCTGACGCCCTCGAACGGGGTGCTCGCGATCGAGAACGTTGGGGAGGGACCTGCAGCAATCGCTGTCGACTATGCGACAGGCACGGCCTATGTGGCGAACTACGACTCCAGTACCCTGTCCGTCATCCAGGGAGCAGTCCCGTCGGGAACACTCACAACGACCTCGCCGCCTACAACGTCCAGCAGTCCAACAAAGACGACTACGGCTACCACTCCACCCACCACGACAACGTCAAGCAGTTCTAATGGAATCCCAGAGTTCCCATTCCAGCTCGGGATCGCGTTCCTCGCGACAATGGCCATCGTCGTGACCTACGCCATCATGAGACGCGCGCAACCCCGGAAGTCATAAACCGGGCGTTCAATCTTGAGGCGCCCAGACGGCGGCGTCATTAGGTTCTTCGCGTGGGTAGGAGTCGCATCCGCGGTCTCTTCTGTCCTCTATTATCATATCGTCGCAGCGTTCTTCACGCTCCTCAACGGCAACTTGGACCAGACGTTCGGCAACTCGTTCCCCGCGATTCCGGTGGCCGCCCTGTTGGCTGTTCTCTTCTTCCTGAGGTGGGACGACCTGCACGATGTCCTGCTCAATGAGCGGGGGCTGACGTCCGAGCCGAGGGTGAGGATCCTGGGGCTGGTTCTGCTGCTCCTCCCGCTTCCTTTCATGGGGTATGCGATTGGCTCGCTTCCGGGCACCGCCGTCAGCTTGATACTCGTATTCTACGGGTCGTCCCTCCTTCTGAACCCGGGAACCATGCGCATCCTGTTCCCCTACGCTGTCCTCTATCTGTCCGGAGTGTCGGTCCCTTTCATCCTCGAGTACTACGTGGGTGAGCCTTTCGCAGGCCTGGCGACCAGCATCTCCGCCGGGATGGTCAGGCTCACCGGGATTCCGGTGACCTGGCAGGGGGACCAATTCCAGTTGGTGTCGAGGCTAGGGGGGGAGATCACGGCCACCGTTACCCCTGGCTGCTCCAGCATACTGTCCATAACGACGTTCCTCGGGCTCCTGGGACTCATGTATTTTGACATGAGGAAGCCCGTCTCTGCGACGGTCAAGCTCGCCGTTCTGGGGGTGATCTCGCTCGTCCTGCTGAACTCGGTAAGGATCCTGCTTCTGATATGGGCGGGATACTCAGGCGGCGCCGCCGCGCTCTGGAGCCTCCACAACTGGGTCGGCTACGCCTTGTTCGTAGGATTCTACGTGGTCTTCCTTGTAGCGTACACGAGAACCGGCGAAGAGCGGATTGGCGAGGCCTATGTCACGCAGGTCAGCAAAACCGCCCTGAACCTGATGAAGGAACGTTAGAGCATTTGCGCGCTTGCCCACATCGGGCTGAGTCTCGGGTCTGTGTGCCGGCACCGCGGAGTAGTTCGAGGTCCCGCTGCAAGTCGCCTGGACGGTGACCGGGCCCGCCCTAGCATCGGTCGCTAGGACGGCGCGCCGTC
>JASIEW010000104.1 GCA_030045755.1 Nitrososphaerales archaeon | reverse complement strand
CCCATTTCGCCGTTGTCAAGCATCGAGTTCGCTTTCTTCGCGAAGGCGAACAGCGCAGCCGTCGCCTTGGGGGTGTTGAGGTCGTCGTCCATTGCGTCCTCGAATCCCTGCATCAACTCGGAGGCGAGCCGCTCCGAGCCTATCGGGCCTACCTTCGCCGACCTCAGCCGCGAGATCAGCTCCTGGATTCTCTGTCTCTGCGACCTGGCCTGCTCCAGCGCCTTGTCGGTCAGGTCCACCCTGTCGCGATATCGTGCGGACAACAGGAGGAGCCTGATCGTGAGCGGGTCCCAACCTTTCTTGATCAGGTCCCTGAGGTACACCACGTTCCCGACCGACTTGTGCATCGCCTCGCCGTCTATGGTGAGGAACTCCGAGTGGAGCCAGTAGTTGACGAACTTCCTGCCCGTCGCGGCCTCGGACTGGGCGATCTCGTTTTCGTGGTGGGGAAACTTGTTGTCCACCCCGCCCGTGTGGATGTCGAAGGACTCTCCGAGGTATTTCATGGACATGGCGGAGCACTCGATGTGCCACCCGGGTCTCCCTTTGCCGAGTCTCGTCTTCCAGTACATCTCGCCGTCGTCCGGGTCCCATGCCTTCCAGAGCGCGAAGTCTGCGGCCTCCAGCTTCTCTTCGTAGTGGTCCGTAGACACCCTGCCCGCCGGCTTCAGCGAGTCCAGCCTCACGCCGGACAGCGAGCCGTACTTCTTGAACTTGGAGACTTCGAAGTAGACGGATCCGTCTGCGGAGTCGTATGCGAACCCTTTCTCCTTCAGGACCAGGATCAGGTTGACCATCTCCTCGATGTGTTCGGTGGCTCTCGGGTAGAACTCCGCCCTCTCCACCCCCAGCGTCGCGAGGTCCTCCATGAACGCGCCCTCATAGAAGGCAGTCAGCTCGGCCCTGCTCTTGCCCGTCTCCTTGATCCCTCTGATGATTCTGTCTTCCGCGTCAGTTATGTTCATGACCTGGGTGACCTTGTACCCCTTGAGCTTCAGGTACCTGCGCAGCACGTCCTCGAAGACGAAGGTCCGCATGTTCCCGATGTGCGCGTAGTTCCACACCGTGGGCCCGCACGTGTACATCCTCACTTGGCCCTCGCTGATCGGCTTGAACTCTTCGAGTCTCCTGCCCAGGCTGTTGTATAGCTTCAGCATCGCGAGAACGCCTGCGATAGGTTCGGTAAATAAAAAGGAGCGGGAGAGTAGAATCTACTTCAGTTTGCCAATCCTGAAGATTTGCTTGCCGCAAGAGGCACACGTGCCCTTGATTGCGGGTCTGCCGTTCTTCAGTTTGATTTGCTTGGGATTCTTGATCTCCCGGTTCTTTTTCTTTTCGTAGACGCAGTATCCTGTTACCACTGCGAGTTCCCTCGCCTCCAATTCGCCCAAATTGATATTTAAGCACTCCTAAAGGGGCACAAAACGGGCTTTTTCAGCCAAGACGTGGCGCCAAGGACGATTTTAGGTGGCCACGCCTACTTCGCCAACGGAGAGCGAGCTGGATTTTCCCAGAAACGCCGGCGATTAGGTTTGGCCACACTGCGCGTCCACCGTATTCGCTAATCCGGGCAATCTCCATGCTGGGCGCCGGGTCCCCGCAATCTCGGCGCCGCGCCGCTTTCGCCCCGGCGAGCGAAATCCTAGACGACGGAGACAAAAGGCACGAGCTTCGGCGTTAGAAAGCGATTTGGGATTTCTCCGAGATGGCCCCGTCGCCTGGGAGCTTTCTCCCAGAGTGGGACGCTTAAATCGCGGACGAGGCCGCGCCCCACCATGACGGGCTCGGTGCGCGTCGGAGTCGACATTTCATCGCCGCCCACCCAGGCCTTCGAGAGGTTCGCAGACGAAGTGGGCCTCGCCCTCGCGGACAGGGGGATGAAGCTCGACAAGACGTCAGTCGGAGGGACGATAACGGTGGCCGACCTGCAGGTCGGAACGATCAAGGACTGGGTGCCAGGAAAGAAGATCTCCATCCTCTGGCGTCCGAAGGACTGGGAGAAGGCGGCGACCTGCGAAGTATCAGTCACCTTCGAAGGAAGCGCGAACGGGACTAACGTCGTAGTGGAACAAAGAGGTTGGGGTCTGATTCTCGGCGACGACGGAGACGAACTGCTTGGGTGGTTCTCTGGAGAGGTCGTCGCATCTCTTCTGTCCTCGTCGTCTCCCGGTTCACTCGGCGACTGGCTGACTGACAGGGGCGCCCGCCGGCCCTCTGGGGCCCGGTCGCGTGGATTCTACAGAGATCCTGTCTACCATCGACCGAACTTCGCTGTGATTCTGGAGGCCCTCGCGCTGAAGCCGAGCGACCGCCTGTTGGAGGTCGGATGTGGCGGTGGTGCGTTCCTCCATGACGCATTGAGGAGCGGGTGCACTGCTTCAGCGGTCGACCACAGCCCAGACATGGTGAGGCTGGCGTCCGAGCTGAACCGAGCCTCGATCTCCGAAGGCAGGCTGAAGCTGTCGGTCGGTGACGCGGGCGAGCTGCCTTACGCGGACGGGACGTTCACATGCGCGGCCATGACAGGAGTGCTAGGCTTCCTCCCTGACGCCCTCCTCACCTTCAAGGAGGTGTACAGGGTCCTGGAGAAGGGAGGATGGTTCGTCGTCTTCGGCGCCTCGAAGGCCTTGCGCGGGACGCCGGCGGCTCCAGAACCCATGGCAAGCAGGCTTCACTTCTACGAGGACGGCGAAGTCGAGCGGCTTGCGAGACAGGCGGGCTTTGCCGCCGCCAGAGTCGAACATCCCTCGCTCCTCAAAGAAGCTGAGAGGGCCGGCGTCCCAGAGACAGACCTCGGATTGTTCCGAGGGACCGAAGGGTCGCAACTGCTCATCGCTACGAAGAGTTAGCCCGAGTCTCGACTCTGAGTCGATGGCGCCACCCGCCCAAGAACGTCGTGTCAGCGCAATCCGATTATAGGCATGATAGAGGGCCGGCTGTCTCGCCATGCCTGACGCCTTGCAGAGTCGCGGCGCCGTCGCCTCGCTCGTATTCTCACGCGTCGTCTACGCAATCAACTGGCTGAACATAGGCGCGATCTTCG
>JASIEW010000103.1 GCA_030045755.1 Nitrososphaerales archaeon | reverse complement strand
AAGGGCTGCGAGAGGTCGATGGTGCCAGTTCCCGTCGCTACCGCGTCCAGGTTGAAGTACTGGAAGAGGTTGGACGACAGCACACCGACTATGGTGTCTGCAAGGTTCCAGACAGTGTCACTGCCCAGATACAAGGTGATGGTGTTACCCACCACTTGGTCTGCTATCAAACCTGCCGGACCGGCCAACTCACCCGTGTCGGGGGTCAGGAGGTCTGGTGTCTGTGGCTGGAGTGCCAGGTCCCATGCGAACAGGGAGAAGTTGTAGTCTGCCGCCGTGATTGGCGTGTTGTCGCTGAAGGTCATGTTGTTCCTGAAGTTGAATGTCACTTCCTCGCCGCCGCTGATGGCCTGTGAGGTGTTAGCTGGACATGAGCCTAGTCCTGACGAAGGACCCATTGGAGCTGACGCGCACTGCATGGTGGTCTGGAAGTCGCTTACTCCCGCCCCGCTTGGGGTGTTGCCAGAGAATGAAGCAACGCTGTAGCTCGTGGTCATCCAGTTGATGAAGTCGTTGATCTGGGTGATGCCTTTTGCAGAGGTGCCCAGGGGTGTGTCATACAGCTCACCCCAGATGTCCACCTGCCAAACCCAGTTGGTGTTGTAGAGCGGGTTCATTCCGGAGGGGTCGGCGACGGAGTGAATCACGTAGTTCAGGTTGCCGCCGTATCCCTTGCCGCTCGCTGTCGAGTAAGCGTTGAGTGATGTGTAGAAGATGCCCGTGCCCGTGTCTGGACCGTTGTCAGGGACGTTGGCGAATCCAACCCATCCTGCTGTGTTGACTGCCCAGAGGTTGTTCTCGTACCACCAGGTCAGGTATGGAAGCTGAAGTTGCCCCAACTCGGCGATGGACTTGGCGTCAGCCTTCGCTGCCGTAAGGGACGTTGCCCCATACAGCGCGTCGGTGGCCGTGTTCATCGCTGTGTTGTTGTAGTCGATGAAGTCCAGCGAGGTTCCAAGGAATGCCGAGTTCCAGAAGAAGAAGGTGTCGACTGGGCCGTAGATGCTGAGGACCCATCCGAACGTGTACATGTCCCAGTTGTCGGCGGCACTAGTGCCGTTGACGTCTGTGGCGTTCACGCCGCCTGCGCCTACTGAGCCTATTGCGGCTCCGTAGATCGTGGCGCCCGCTTCTGCGTCGGTGATTCCTTGCTCGTTGATGACGAAGCCGATCTTCAGCGCGTTGGCGTAGAGCTCAGTCGCGCCGGCAGATCTCAGCGGGTCGTCGCTCCTGTAGTAGAACAGGGGCTCGTACAGACACGCTGACTCGTATGCGCTGGTCCAACTTGAGGTTGGAGTCGCGCAGTTCTCACCGTTGGTGGTTCCACCAGTCGCGGTGTTGCCCGGGTACGATGGGTTCTGGCTTCTGTACCAGCCGCTGATCTTCGACAGGTCTGCCGCCGTCAAGGTGGCAGGCGACTGTACGAAGCTGACTGGAGAGCAGCTTGGAGGTGATGTGGTCGAGTGGCTGCTTGCGCAGAGCCCAGCGATGAGCCCTGACTGTAGCAAGTCATTGGCCGCGTCGAGGAGGTTGTATGTGAAGGCGTAGTGGACGCCGCCAGACACGGCTGTCTGGAAGCAGTACCCAGGATATCTGCTGCACGGCAGCGCATACGGGCTCGCCGAGCCGGATACGCCGGAAAGTGCGTCAGCCTGGAGCTCCGGGTAGTCTGTGAGGTACTCTATCGCCTGTCTGAAGTTGACATTGTTCACATACGATCTGGCCGTGTTGAACGCAATCCCTTCCCATGTGAAGGCCGATGCGGAACCCTTCACACACGTAGCGCACGTTGAGTGCGTCAGGGAAGTGTAGGTGCCCACCAACAGTGGCCATTCAGGAGCCTGAAGGCCAGGGCTTTCAATTTGCGAGGCCGTGACCGTTGTGGTGACAGAGAACGTGATTGTTTCCAAGTGCGGGCCGTGCGTCTTGATGGCAGCGGTAGGGAGGACCGCGGGCGTGTTAGCTAAAACTACTGAGGTCGATGAAAGAGAGAGAAGTAAAAGTGTAGCAAGTACGATGTATTTGCTAACCAAATTCTTTTCAGGCAGACACAGACTATTTCCACCATATAACGTTTATTACCAGTGCAAGTGACTTACTGACGTCCTCCTTATATTCTCGAAAGGCCCGGCGCTTTAACTTCTCATAAGACGACCCGTCATCTTCGCCTGATGACGGCGAGACCATTTCGGCACAATGAAACCAGATAGCTAAACCGCTGACAGCGCTGTTAAATATGACGCGAGCCGGTCGGTGACCCCCGACATGGGCGTTTTCAATAGGAAGGTCGCCGTCTCCCTTTCCGTGATGACCCTGCTGGCACTGACCACGCTCCTGGCCAGTCCCGTGGCGCTTGGCGCCGGGTCCAGTCCTTGGCCAATGTTCAGGCACGACGTGTCTCACAGCGGCGCCTCGGACGTTTTCGGAGCCCAGGCCGCAACGCTCAGCTGGACGTACACGACCGGCGGAGAAATCTGGTCTTCCCCTGCAATCGCCCCAGACGGGACGATCTACGTAGGGAGCGCGAACGACAGCGTCTACGCCATCAATCCCGACGGCACGGTGGAGTGGTCATACCCAACGATGAACCAGGTCTGGTCCTCCCCGGCGGTAGGGAGTAACGGTGTCATCTACGTCGGCAGCGCCGACGGTGCCCTCTACGCCATCTTTCCCAACGGCACGCTCGACTGGACGTTCTCGACGGGTTATGGAATCTACTCTTCGCCCACGGTCGCAAGCAACGGCGACATCTACTTCGGCAACGACAACGGATACCTGTA
>JASIEW010000102.1 GCA_030045755.1 Nitrososphaerales archaeon | reverse complement strand
TCCAGCCATTCCCCAATGTTCCAGGAGTCGTCTACGACCTCTGAGCACACGTCACTGTCGGAGAGCTGTAGCTCAACCTTAGGCCCTAAGGTCTCCCCCGACCTCTATCGTGGTGGCTGTTGACGGCGACCCGAGGAACTCGCCCAGACGCCTCGCCTCCTCCTTCGCCGCGGACGACACTCGACTTGGCAGGCCTCTGAACGCCTTGACCTCGACAGTCAGACCTCGTGAGTTCTTGGCGTGCGACCAGACGCCCTCTGCTTTGCCATCAACCAGCAGAACCGGAGCCACCCAACCCTGCCCCCTGTACACGCTCGCACGATGCCTGTCATCGACCAGGTGCCGCTTCGTCCTGTGCCCAAGGAGGAACGAATCGAAGTATGGCAGCAGACGCGTCACATGGCCCTCGGGGGAGGCGGTCAGAAGCTCGTCGAGGTCTGAACGGAGGACAGACGCCTTCCATCCTTCTACGTCTACCTGCACCAGGTCGTGGGCGACCTTGGACCAGATCTCCTTCGCGTCGCCAGCGTACATCCCGACCCACCAGGCAAAGTCAGAGACGGTCGACGGGCCGAAGGCCCTCAGATATCTCGTCACCAGTTCCTCCTCGGCTCGCTCGACGGGCATGTCCTTCCAGTGCCGTACCCACTTGTCCGCCCTGACAGAGGTCGACTCGTTCCCAAGCTTTGGGCCGGAGCAGACGACTCCCCGCGCTCCTGCGACGTGCAGCATGTAGCCCGCCGAGAGGGTCAGGCCGCCCACCTCCACGCATGCGACCTCGCCTTCACTCCCCCAGCCTCCTCCGCGCCTGGTTTTCAGCAGAAGCCCAGCCTCCTTTGATACCCTCTCAGCAAGAGCTGTGTGGCTCAGGGGCTCTCTGAGGCAGTCAAGCGCAGCCCCGAGAAGCCTATCGAGCTCGGCTGGGGGGACTCCCCTGTGAAGCACGTATCTTTCCTCGTATCCTGCGCGGCGGGCCGTCCCCCTGACGTAGACTGACACTTCCGAGGCCGGTATGAGGTACATCGTCCTTCGCATGCAAGACGCCCTGACCATCGACCTCTGTTCCCACATCGCAGACTCGGTGTCCTCGACCCGCAGCCCCTCCACTCTCGGCCACAACGACATCTGCGCGGCCGTGAGCACTTGCGCTTGGGCGCCGGCGATGTCTGAGAGGACGGAGGTCAGCTTCGCCTTGGGAGCCCTTTCGGTTAAATGGTGCCTCGAGAGTCTGAACGCTATGACTTGATCCCAGCTGACGCGGACGCCTCGCTCAGCCTCCTCTGGACCGGTATGAGTCCTACGCACTTGCCGCGCTTCAACGCCGTCCACCTAAGAGCTTTCGTCCGCTCGAAGAGGACTTGCGCTGCTCGCCAGCAACTCTTGGACTGAACTGACTCTAACGAATCGCGCAGTGCCGTACGGTCACACCGTCAGCCGTCCGGTGTTTGACGAAAACACGAAATTCAGTCGACTTTGTTGCACTTCATTTTTATTCGCCCAAAAGGAGGGGCACGGAGACTCTCCAATGTCGTCTGAGACCAAGTTCAAGGTCAAGGTCTACCAGTCTTCAAAGCCCAAGAGAGTCCCCAAGGCCGTCTCCGAGGAGCTGAAAGGGACAGCGAGTCCGAAAGCGATCTCAAGGATGAAGAAGGAGAGCGTCGACTGTCCGGTCGTCGGCAGAGAGGTCGGCTTCCTGGTGTGTTTCGCCTGCCCGTCATTCCTCAGAAGAGTCTCGGGAGTAGTCGACTGCGCAGGCGGGAATGGCCCGCCTAAAGAGTGGCTAATCGGCTAGACGAAACGATCTACGCGTAGGCTCTTTGGTTGAAGGCTAGGCGCTTCAGCCTTTGAGGAAGCCTATCGCTGCACCGATAAGGAATGTTATCGAGGAGTAGGGCAGATATCCCGCCACCTTGTTCACTTCAGAGGTGAGGGCGCTCCCCGACTTCACCAAGCTGAGGAGAGGGGTCAGGACCTGGCTGGGGGTCAGAACTCCCAGCGCTATGAATATCAGGATGATCACGGCTATTGCGATGCCGATCTTCAGCGCGTTCTTGATTATGTAACCCACTACGACTCCCAGGATGAGAGGGACGATGACTGCGACGAGGAATGTGGCTGAGGTCAGGTCTGGCGGCAGAATTGCGGCCACAGTCCGCCTTCCTTCTCGGCCATTTATAACCTATCGCAGTTGGGATTCCTCTAGGTCGACGAGCTTCTCACCCGTTTCGCACTCCGGGTCAGGATTGGGTGGCTGGTCTCGCCTTACTCCAACCCTTCCTTCTGCATCTCGCCTATGTCCACTATGCGCCCTCGTCTGCACTTGGCGCACTTGACCTCTACTTTCGTCTCGCCGATATCCCGGACGGTAAACTGGGTCGAGCTACAGTAGGGGACACCCAGATTCACCCTTCGCCGTCATGAGTGTCTCGGGCAGAGCGCGACGGATGAAGGTTCCGGGCGGTAATCAGCACCGCGTCCTTTGATACCGCTTCGTGCTACCTCGAAGACGGAGTGGACAGGCGTCGCTTTCCGACAGCCTCACTCTTTAAAACGTCTGTGCGGCGCGTTCGCTCGTGGAACGCCGTGAAGAGCTGGCGACCGCCATCTCGGCGGTCCTCGCGTCTCTAATCGTCAGCGTGGTGTTTCACTCTCCTTGGAACAACCCCGGCATTTACAGCGACATCGTAGGCTCGTTCTGGGGGAGGTGCTGGGTCCAGAACGGGATCCTCCCGTACGTCGGCAAACTACCCGGCTGCAGCACTTCGTTCGAATATCCGGTCCTGGCCGGCTTTCTCCTCTACTTCGTCAAGCTCGTCGGAGGTGACCTCTGGGGCTTCTACGTCACGTTCTCTGTGCTGTGCCTCGTCGCTGGGATCGTCATAGTCTGCGCCTGCTGGGGAATCACCAGGGCCCTGGGGAGGAGCCTAAGCCCGATGTACTTCATCTTGCCTTCGTTCATCATCTATGGGGTCTACAACTTCGACCTTTTCCACGCGGCTCTCGCGATAGTCAGTCTGTTCTTCTTCGTGCGGGGGAACAAGACCAGCTCGGCCGTCTTCCTCGGGCTCGCCGTGGACTTCAAGCTGACCAGCCTCGTGCTCCTGCCCGTGTTTCTGATGGAGCTCTATAGCACCAGAGATCGGCTGAAGTATTTCGCATGGTTCGCAGGGGTCGTAGCTGTCGCTAACCTCCCCATAATGCTGTTGAACTTCAACAACTTCCTCGCCGGGTACCAGTTCGTCGGGAGCTACGGGCTCGAGGATGCATGGTACGTCTGGATCTTCCAGAACCCTAGCACATGGGGGTTCGCGAAGCTCTTCGCCCTGGGCCTGGCGGGCCTACTGCTGGTCAGGGTCTACACGATGAAGGCGAGCCTTGAGTCGAAGGCCTTCCTAGCCATAGCCGCCTACATGCTCGCGACGTACATCTATTCCCCGCAGTTCAACCTCCTGCTGATACCTTTCATCGCCGTCCTCGAGCTGAAGCACCCGGCGCTGTTCCC
>JASIEW010000101.1 GCA_030045755.1 Nitrososphaerales archaeon | reverse complement strand
CGCGGGATCTGCCAGAACCCCGGCCAAAAGGCCACCAGTCAATCCTGCCACGCCGTGACCGTGAAAGACGCCGAGCGCGTCATCGATGTTGTGCTTGCTGAATATGGGCGCGAGCTTGTAGAGGGATATCCACGGGATTATGCCGGCCGCTATTCCTATGATGAGCGCGCCATACCCGCTGACGTATCCTGCTCCAGGAGTTATAGCGACCAGTCCTGTGATTGCACCTGTCGTAGCTCCGGCTAGCGTCGCTTTCCTTGTGAATTTCATGTCCATCAACATCCACGTGATTACGCTGGCAGCCGCGGCAAGCTCTGTGTTCAGGATGGCTATCGAAGCGTCGATAGTGCTACCGTACGGGTCGCCGCCGTTGAAGCCGTTCCAGCCTAGCCAAAGGATGCCTGCTCCTATGAGGACCAGCGTTAGGTTGTGCGGCTTTATCCGCCTCTCAGAGACAGCCCTGGGCCCTATCGCAATCGCGGCTGCGAGGGCGGTTATCCCTGCTGACAGGTGGATCACGTAGCCTCCCGAGAAGTCGACCGCGCCCAGCTGGTTCAGCCAACCGCCGGCGAAGAGCCAGTATGCCAGTGGGCTGTATACCAACAGCGACCAGACGGGCACGAATATCATCCACACCTTGAAATTCACCCTCTCGATGATTGCGCCCACAAACAGAGCAGGCGTTATTGCAGCGAAGACGAACTGAAAGAACACGAGCGAGGATGTTGGTATGTTAAGCGCGAATCCGGTGGGCCCGACGAGCGCTCGCGAACCCTCGAACAAGCCCGCCATCGCAGAAGAAGGTATGCCAAGAATGGCATACTTTCCGATGCTGAGTCCGACAGGACCGAATCCAAAATTGTACCCCGCGACAAGCCAGACCACCAGTACGGCGGCGAACCCATAGAATATCATCAGAAGCGTGTTCACCACGAACTTCTTCTTCGCGAGCCCCGCGTAGTAGACGGCCAGGCCGGGCAGGGTCTGCAGGCCCACGAGCGTGGCCGCGGTCAACATCCAAGCGTTGCTCCCCGTGTCCAGCCATGAGGGCACGGCCGGGGCTGGGAAGCTGCTCAGGTTCACGGGTGGCTGGTAGGTCGCCGCGCGAACGCCCGGGACTAGCTCCAGCAAGAGGAACGACGCGAGACCGGCCAGGAGGACTGCGAGCCCGTTCCTATTCAGCCAGCGCAATGGCGAAGCCAGAGACTTCCTGACACCCGCGGGCAGACTTTCACCTCGAAGCGCGCTTCTGCGAGCCGCTCTCTCCTCAGGCGTAACGTGCAGAGTTTGACTATTAAATGATGCCCGGTTCTAGCGGAATCCCCCATTTCATAGGAGATCCGACTGGCGTTCACGCGAAGCGAAGACTTAGCTCGGCAAGCGTCAAGCCGCATCTCTTCGCGGCCCTGGAAATCCTCTCGGAGTTCGAGTCCTCGAATTCGTCCTTGTTGACAACAAAAGCAAGACCGTCCCACCCACCGGCCCCTGGGCACCTTCCTGCCACGACTCCCGGGAGAGCCTCGCCAAATTGAATCAGATCTGTGAGCTCTGGAGGCTCGATCAGGTCGAACTTCGGTGACTCGGACGCGACCAAGCCTTGCAATCCTCTCTGGGTTTCTCTTGCCTCCCTCGTCTGAGTCCGAAGTTCCTCGTCGTCTCCTCGCAGAAAGGCTTGGATTCCGAGCTTCTCATGCTCGTTCTGAGCACTGATCACGCTGCCGTATTCCTTCGGATGACGAGTCCTCCAATTCATGACCGCGCTCACGTTGCTCAGCGTTGAGGTATTCCTCCCTTCGATATTGAAGAAGAGGATCGAATAGGCCCGAGGAACGTGAGCCCGTTCCACCGACATGCCAAGCCAAGGTCTCCTTATCGACTGCAGGAGCTTGTCCGAGATTTCGCCGGCGTCCAGGTTGAGTGGAAGACTGATGGAATCTGGTCTGAATCTCTTGTATACTATGCTGTGACCATAGGTGCAGGTCGCGATGTCGAAGCCTGACTCTGCCCTCCCCGCGTATGCGGCGTAACTATATTGCGCGAGCTTGTGGGCGGTTTCGTGGTCTTGCGAAGGGTCAAGACCGTTCGCGAGTAGGAGAGACCTGACGACCGCGACGGTCGAGGCAGCCGAGCTGCCCAAGCCCGACTTGAACTCGCCTCCAAACATCGGGCTGTTTCTGACCGTGACCTCCCAGGTCGTATGGAAGCCCTTCGACTCGAGATACTTCTTCGTGACGTAGAAGGCGGAGCCCGCGACGTTCTCGCGTACAATCTTCGGAGACTTGATTTCTTCCCGCATCCCGAACTGTTTCGCTGTCAAAATGTCACTCGGGCTCTTCCTGCTGGAAGCGGTGACCCCCTCTCCTCTGTGGTCCAACACTGCCAGAGACAGTGCCGGACTGTTGGGCTCCAGGACCGTGTAGCTTCCCAGAAAGAGAATCTTGCCTGGAACGTTGACGGGTTCGGCGCCGCTTCTCGACTTCACGTCCTACCTCACGCTCGGTCCTGCGCCGATTTCAGAGACTATGACATTCTTCTTGCCTGATATCTCTTCCAAAGTCCTTCTGAGCTCGGCCGCATGGCTTCTCAGGGTGATCACGACGGGGTTGGGCCCCGCATCAAACGTGTACGCCGCGTAGCTCAACGGCCGCACCGACTCGATGACTCTCTTGCTCGCCTCGTTGAGATATACAATGGGGGGACGGGTCCGCTGGCAAATGGAGTGTAGGCTGTCTGACGCCTGTTTGGCAAGGCTGAAGACGAGTTCCCACTTCTTGCTCTTCGCAGCGTTCAGCACTTCGGGGAGCAAGGTCTTCTCCTCATGTTCAACCCATTCCCAGTAACCGCTCGCCGTCCGGACGCTGTCGTCCATCCCGGCCCGACTCTTGACCTTCTTCTCTCCCTCGCCGACGCTTGCGCAGATTAGCACGAGGTCTGCGAAGTGCTCAGGTCCGTAGAGCGTCTCTGCGAAGGACGCCTTGGAGACAGCTGTCGGGTCGTCTGTCGCGTCGTATCCCCTGTGCCACAGGACAAGGCCGCCTCTCGAAGGGACGGAGCGGGCTGCTGAGCCTGAGCCCAGTCGCGCCATGGTGGACACTTCTCCGTCGTCGAGGTGCGGGAGTTCCCCTTCTTCCTCCATCGCCCGGGCGAGTGCTACTGCCAGAGCGGAGAAACCAGAAGCCGAAGATGCGAATCCCGACGCGGTGGGGAAGTTGTTTCGGGAGTCGATCGCGTACGAGTAGCGTTTGACGAAACCGAATCGATAAGACAGCCTGTCGAGGAATTCCTGCACGTAAGACAGTTCGGGGCTGCCCCTGGAGACGCCCTTCCCGTTGAGCTTGAACTCTATCCCGCCCTTTCCCTTCTCCACCCTGAGTTGTGTCGTCGTCGTGAACGCTGCGATGTTGAAGGATACCGAGCTCTTCGTGGGGATGAAGAGGCCTGGATAGGAGGGGTGCTTCCCCCAATACTTGACGAGAGCTATGTTCGTGGGAGAGACGACATGAACCGCTTTCACAAGGACACCGGTGCGCCGACGTTAGCCAACATTATTTAGAATTGCTCGCGCCCGAGTACCGTTTCCTGAACCCTGCGAGCATGTAG
>JASIEW010000100.1 GCA_030045755.1 Nitrososphaerales archaeon | reverse complement strand
GAGGATGCCAGTCCCTTGTGAAGAACACGGGCGCGCCTGACCGGCCGAAGGCGCTGATGACCTGGTTGAGGCGTGGTACTATCTCGTCGCCGTTCTTGACCGCCAGGGAGCCTCCAGGACAGAAGTCCCTCTGGACGTCGACGACGATGAGGGCCAGAGTCGACCTCTTCACCGCCAAGACAACGATGGTTGTACCGACCTGAGCTCGCTCAGGTTCCTCTGAACCTTCGAGCGGATCACGTCCAGGCTTTCGAACTCCCTGACCACCCTGCCGTTCTCGAGCAAAGGCTTCAGCATGGGCTTGCCATTGCCCTTCGATCTTCCATGCAGCGCCACATAGTCCTTGAACCCCGCCGACCTGTAGACCTCCTTCCTTCCTCCGAGTCCTCCCCTCTTCGCCATGTACTTCCTCTCTCCTCTCTCGCCCACTTCGACGATCTTCGCACTGATGTCAATCACCGGCGGATATGCGACCGCCGTCCCCACGCCATAGCCGTCCACCACGCCGTTCAGCTTGCCGATCTCTTCCTCGTCCAGCCTGCCGGACGCCAGGATCTTGACGCCTGTCCCTCCCCTGATGTCCAGCTCCCACCTGACCTCTTCGGCGATCTTCGCGAAGTCGCCTCTGCGGGAGGCCGGGGTATCGAGCCTGACCCCCCACAGGTGTCGCCCGAGAACCTCAAGGGCCCTTATTGACTCGGTCTTCTCGTCCCAGAACGTGTCGACCAGCGCCACCCTGGGTGTCTCCTTGGGCACCGTCTTGTCGAATAGCCGCCACGCCTTCTCTTGGCTGCCGAGGACCTGCACGAGCGCGTGAGGCATGGTTCCCGAAGCTTCGACGTTGAGGAGCTTCGCCCCGAGGACGTTCGAGATCCCATCGAATCCCGCCACGTAGCAAGCCCTCTCGACCAAGGGAGAGAGAGCGGGATGGACGCGGCGGGTGCCGAAGCTGATCAAGAGCTTGTTCCTGGCCGCGAGCCGCAGCTTCGCCGCCCTCGTCGAGATGCTCGTGGAGGACGACAGCAGTCCGAGCAGGGGGTTCTCGTATTCCACGAAGTCGACGTATCTTCCTTCGATCGTCATCAACGGTTCATAGATTGCCTTGGATCCGTCAGCGACGAAGATCGAGCCTTCGTCGAAGGCCCAGACGTCGACAGGCAGGCCCTCGAGAAGCTTTGCGGTCTCGTAGACCCCTGTCAGCACCCCCCAGTTGTCCGCGTAAGGGACGTCCCTTGCATACACCTCCATCACGACCCGCGTGCGGATGCGATTCTTCTGCAGGACGCTCTTGGTGTGCAGGAAGTAGGCGTCTGTCGTCTCTGCGTCCTTGATTTCTTTCTCGCTCGCCACCCAGAAGGTCCTGTCTCGCAGGTCCGACTTCAACTTGAGAGGGCGAGGCATCCTGCCTTGGAAAAGGGTTTCCTTTGGATTTTGGATGAGAGGCCGGGAACCCTTATACACGCAAGTAGGAAGTCGGATTCGAGGGCCGGTAGTTCAGCGGTACGAACGCCCGCCTCGCACGCGGGAGAACCCTGCTGGGTCCCAAGGTCGGGGGTTCAATTCCCCCCCGGTCCATTTCTAACCGGCCGCTTGCATCTGCCGGATGGCACGGGTCAGGGTGGTGGTGCTATTGGGAGCCTCTCGTTGGATGCTCGGAGCGCTAGGTGCTCGGACGTGCACTTCGAATCGAACGGCTCCAGGACAGAGGAACAGGCCCTCGCAAGGAGTTGGACGTACCGCTTCGAGTCGTACTTCGCTTCGCCCTCCATCAGATCGAGGGCGACCGCTTTCCCGGCCCCGCTTCCTCCGTAGTTCGTGATCACGTATCGGATCGCCTCCCCTGCGTGCAGCCTGACCCCTTCCCCGACCAGGCCCTGGACAGCCGCGTTCTGGACTGTCATGGTCGTGTACTCCGAGGGGTCCTTCGATAGGCTGGAAGTGAATGCGAGCTCGGTTGTGGGAACCTCATGCCGCTTGAGGGCCCTCGCATGCTTCAGGAAGACGTCAACACACTCTTCGACCTTTAGCTTCGCCTCAGCCGCCGAGTCCGCCTTTGCGAGTACCTGAAGGATCTCCATCTGGCACTTTACGAACGCTTTTGGCGTGTCGCGCCTTCTGGCCTCGATTCCTCGAACCTTCAGCTCGCCTTTCTGGTCTGCCCCGAAGTATCTGTTCAGAACGGGCAGGCCGGTGTCGACCTTCGAAGGGAGGAGGACGATCCACTTGTAAATCCCCGGGAAGGAGAGCGGGAACCCGGTCCGCTTTTCGATCTCCAGACGCAGGTCTTCGAACTCCTGTCCGGTCGCCGTCCCTGCCTTCTTCTTGACCCAGAGGGAGTCAACGATTCCATGGAGGACCTCGAACCCGCGCTCTTCGGCAACCCGTACAGCGTCCATCAGGATCTGCCTGTCCCAAGCGCAGACCGCTATGTGGGCGTCTATCCTTCCGAACTTCGCGTTGTTGAACCCGAGGTACCCGAATGTCGTCACCCCGAGCCACTTCAGTACCGCCTCCCGCGCGCCGTACCTGTCGCAGTCGGGTTTCTGGGCGTTGCCCTTGAGCTCCTTGTATCTGGACTTCTTGTTCACCACTATGTCGATCGCCTTGGGGGTGATCCCCCGCCTCTTCTCGCAGACGTTCCAGCCTAGTTCCGGGACCCTGTTCTTCGAGTCTGGACAGCACCCACATTGCACGGTCTCCGCCGAGATGTTCTTCCTGAGCATGATGTTGGGATAGAGGGCGGAAAAGTCCAGCTCCCCTACGTCCTCGTGTATTCCTACCTTGGGCTCGAAGATGAGCCCTCCCCTGTCCGCCGCCAGCAGCTCGTTCCTGTCCTTGATGTGCTCCACGAGGGTCGGCTTCCAGGGGACGAGCAGGCCCATCTTGGAAGCGTGATAGAACTGGAGGCTCGACAGGGCCTTGCCTATGCTCGCCCTGCTCGAAGTGTGGATCGGCATCCTGCAGGTCCTGCTCAGTTCGAAGAGCCCCTCGAACCCGGTTTCGGAATAAGCGAAGGAGAAGTTGACGTCGATGTGGATCCTGCCGTAGAGCCTGATCGCGGACGGCTTGTACAGGATCTTCCCGTAGCTGAAATATGATGTCCCTTCCTTGAACGGGAGCCCGAGCTTCGTGCCCTCCCTGTCGAGGGTGAATTCGTCGGCGATCCCGCTCGCCTCTGCACGCTTGACCAGATAGGGGAGGAGGAAGGTGTCCCCGTCGGCGGTCAGGATGAAGTCGGGATCGGCTTCCTTCACCTCTCTTACCAGGTTCAGCAGCTTTTCAGAGTCGCTTTCTCCTCTGACGATGACCGTCTCTCCATCCCGCTCCAGCGTGATTTGCTCGATTTTGTCGGTGAGGCGGGCGATCTTCCCCTGCTTCGCGACCTTGACGTCCACCTTCAGACTCGTCAGAGGCGGAAGGACGTATTCGCACTCCTCCGCTTTCTCACCCTCGACCAGGTCCCACTCAAGCCGTTCCCCAGTCTGGTAAACTTCGCAGTGGGCGAGCGGGAAGATGTCGCGCTCGTAGAGATAGCTCTGGTTCGGCGGCACGTCGACGTTGTAGAGTCTGAACGTCCCGAAGGGGCCCATCGACTCGATCCGGCTCGCGACCTGCTCGATCCTCTTTGCATCCTTGAGCCTCGCTTCGACGACCCTGGACTCTCTTGCGTCTGTGACTCTCTCGTACTTCATCACTTCCCTTGTCCATGCGAGTTCAGAGCCTACTATCTCGAGGGGCATGGCGAGATCCGCCATGTCGTCGGCCGCTACGTACATCGACGGGGCCCATCTGTCCGTTAATCTCGCAGTCCGACCGTCTTCCAGCTTCAGCCAGACGACCATCTCTCCAGGTTTCCCCGGATAGAGATCAAGTATCCAGCCTTGCATCTTTCTCGGCCTTGAGCTTGGCCATTTCGCCAGCCAGCCGTACGATAGCCTTGTGTTGTATCAGCAAGAGACTCATGAAGAGCGACTCGCTGGGGAAGGGCGACTCCCTCGCCTGCATCGCAGGGAAGTATTCACGGCATCGTCCCAGCATCTCGTTGAACAGATTCCGGTCGTCTGATCTTAGGGTGTTTGCGAAGCGCCCCCAGCTGTCTAGCTCCGCGTCGAGCTCGGCGTCCGTGAGGGTCATATTTCGTCCCTCGGAGATTTTGAATCGGTGTCTGGCGCGGCCTCCAGAACGCGTGTCAGATAGTAGTGGCGGAAGATCAGGGCCATCACCATCCCCTCGAACCGTGAAGTCCTGACGGCCGCTGAGGAAGCTGACGTGTAGTTCCTCGCCGAGTTCAGCATGTCGTCGAAGACTGCTCTCTCTCGCTTCGGAAGGGCATGTCTGAACGCTCTCCACTCCGTAGCCTCCTGGGCCTCGGCTATCCTGAACGACGGGACGGTTCTTCCCATCAGCGGGCCACCGCCGCGCTGAAAGGTTTCAGGAGCTGGCTCGGCGTGAGACTGCATGCCTTCAGAGGCCTGGTGGGGTGTTTGGTAAGCTCGGCTTGCACCCTGTCTCCGAACGATGTCATGGAGACGGCGACGTCGGCCCACCGCGTTACCTCTTCGTCGTGCTTGTTTGGCGCGGCCAGCGTCGCAAGGACGAGCGAGTCGTTCTTCACACGTCCGATGCCGTCCTCAATGGCGCGCAGGAGTCTTCTCGCCTCCCTTTCATCCAGCTCTGGCTCGTTGAAACAGTCGAGCAAGCCCGATATGACGACCAGCTTCGCCGCGTAGTCCTCGGCGGCTCTGAACAGATGCTTCGATACGAGGTCGGCAAGCTGATAGATAGTAAAGACGCGGTAGGTCGCCACTTCTCTCATCGCAACGGCAGGCTTGGAGCCGTGCTGCTTGGCGAACGAGGAAAAGAGGTATGGGTCAGACCTGTTCCCTCCATCGACGAAGACCACCGACGAGTCCAGCCCGCCAGCCTCGACCGGGAGCTGAGCCCTGAAAGCCATGAGCTCGGCCACCGTGGACGACGCACCGCCGCTGAGCGCGACCAAGCTCCGGGAGGAGAGAGGTCCTATCAGCAAGTCCAGTCGCGGGATGCCCAGCGAGAAGTGCGGCAACGATGCGGCCGAAATGAACGGCACGGCCCTCCGTTGGAGTGAGACGCTTTCGCCGGACTGTACGTCCGGCCAGCCGCCTAGCACACGAGCCATCCTGCGCCCGGCGCCGTCCTCGGGCCGGCTGCCGCATCCGGGACAGCTGACATCAAGAGACTCTATGGTCTCGGTTGTTTCGTGTCTGACCTGAAGGATATGCCTGCAAACGGAACAGCGATGGACGAAGCGCTCCTCGCTTCCTTCCTGCTCGAGGAGATAAGACCTAGCCATTAAGAGGAAAGAAGATTTCCAGGGATTTAATGCAGGACTGCCGCACGACGTTTGTCAGGGAGAGGGACGGACGAGGCTGAAAGTGGCCGATGTCGGAGCAGGCCCGCTTTCCAGGTTCCTGCCCGTTTGGATTCTCGCCTCTCGCCAGATGTAAATAGGAAAGCCTTCTGAGGGAAAGCCAGAGCGACCAAGGCTGATGAGGAGACCTGCGATAGCGCATCTTGTTGCCGCCGTCATCGTCATAGTGGCAGTAATACTGGTAGTACTGATCATCCTCACCATCTAGACCCTCCGGAACCCGGGGCGACGCTACTTGGCCAGTATCTGGGGCTGGACCTCTTCTAGACCGAGCTCCTTCCCGAGGTCGGCTCTGAGCCCCTTGTACCTGTTTCGGACTGTGACCTCAGTGACGCCCGCGGCCTGTGCGATTTCCTTCTGGGTCTTTACTTCGCCTTCGAGCACGCCTGCCAGATAGAGTGCGCTCGCAGCCAGGCCCATGGGGGCCTTTCCGGCTGAGATTTCCTTCTCTTCGGTCCTCCGGATCACGTCTATCGCCCGCCTGGCGACCTTCTCTGAAAGCCCCACCTGTGACGCAATCCTGTGGACGTTCCTCGCCGCGTCCGCGACCGGCATGCTGAGGTCCATTTCTCTCAGGAGTATGCGATAGTCCCTGGCGACGGACTTCTTGTCCAGATTGTTGACTGACGCTATGTCCTTCAGCGTCCTGGGTGTTTCTGTGTCGCGGCAAGCCGCATAGACTGAAGCCGCGGCGATTCCGACGATCGAGCGGCCTCTGAGAAGGCCCCTATCGAGCGCCTTCCTGTAGATGTACGCCGATCTCTCCTTGACCGCCTGTGAGAGTCCGAGCTTGTCGCTCATCTTCCCGAGTTCCTGCATCGCTACGCCGAGATTCTTTTCCTGTGAGCCGAACGCAGGCGACCTGTTGTCCCACTTCCTGAGCCTGACCATGGTGTTCCGCATCGGAGCGTCGAATGACCTGCCCGAGGCGTCTCTGTCAGACCTGCCTATCATAGTCGAGAGCCCCATGTCTCTGTAGGTTATCGAGGTCGGCGAACCTGCCCTTGCCCTGTCTTCGCCCTTGTCCTCGCTGAACGAGCGCCATTCGGGGCCTTGGTCGACGGAGCGTTCGCTCGCTACGTAGCCGCAGTTGCTACACGTTAACTCTCCACTGTCAGACGCTTCTACCAGCGTCCTCTTGCCGCACTGCGGGCACCGGTCCGAAACCTGAAGTGCTGAAGTTCTGACTTGTTTCATACTATACAACCAATAGGGTATATCCATAGTCTAATATTTAAACATAGTAGTATTTCCTTACTAGTTAGGCTTCTCCCGTCGGTCCAGCGCGTCACGGGTCTAAGTGTTCGCGGCCTTTCGTATCAGCGTGGTCCCGCAGACGGCGCACACGGTGAGCTTGGGATTGCTGTACTCCTTCCCGCATCCGCGGCAGTAGGTCTTCCATGATATGTTCTTCCACTCACCCCCCTTTAGCGAAGTCGGTGCGAGGTGGATCGCAAGGACCTCCGCCACGTTCCTGACAGCGAAGTCGTCGGACACGAGGCTGGCCCCGCCGTCGACTCTCAAGAGGTCCAGTGCGAGGGCCAACAGCGATATGTCCGTCTCGGAGAGGGCCGCCGAGTCTCCCGTCTTGGACGCGGTCGCCTTTACCCTGCTGAGGGACTCGGGAGAGGGCTCGGTGACCTGCACCCTGCTGTGGATCAGGGAAGAACCGACGTTATGGTGCTTGACCTCTTCGAGGACCAGATATGTCGTGAAGTAGCGCCCGCTTCCCTGATAGGGGATGCCCGCGTAAAACGCCGTAGAATCTAGGACGTAGGCCGGCTCAGACAAATGAAGGTGCCTTCAAGCGTTCCGTCCGAATCTTCTGGAGTCGAACAAGGCTTCCCGCGCTGACGATGTCATCTGCTCCTCTGTCTGTTCAGGTCTGACGGTGAGACGTTTATTTACTTTAGCCAAAGAGGCAAGCGTGTTCCTGTTTTGAGCAGACCTGCAGACCTCGGCAGCGTCAAAGAGGGAAGCTACATCATCCTGGACGGGGAGCCGTGCAAGGTCGTCAGCCGGGAGCACTTCAAGCCAGGCAAGCACGGCAGCGCGAAGGTCAGGCTTGTGGCGATTTCGCTTTTCACCGGAGGGAAGAAGAGCTACGTGTCTCCTGCCGAGTCGAGAGTCGACATCCCGATGATTGACAAGAGGTCCGGTCAGATCACTTCAGTCACCAATGACTCGGTCCAGCTCATGGACCTAGAGACGTTCGAGGTCTTCGAGACGCCGAGGCCCACTCCGGAGGAGATGGCAGAGCTTACTGGTACCCTCGCGCCCGGCTCCGAGGTGGAGTACTGGTCGATGCTAGGCCGCAAGAGAATAATGAGGATCAAGGGTGGCGGCTAGGCGACCTCTGCGTTAGCGCTCTATCTTTAACTTCGAACTCTTCATAGGGTTACTCAGACGGCTCTTCCGAAGTCCGTCATCTAGAGCGGCGGCTCAAGCGCGGCCCGGATTATAGACCTTTGGCGAGAGCCTCGCAGTCGACCGACGGCCTCATGGCGGCCCGGCTCTCAGACTAGGCTTCGGGACCAGCCTGGCGTCTGTTATCTCGTAGAACCCACGGACCCCTTTCCAGTGCCTTATGCTTCCCACGACTTCAATCCTTTGGGAGAAGGCTGGACAGTCGAGCACGAACGTCTCCCCCTCCCCTCCCTCGAGTCCCGCGTGAAACCTGTACTTCTTCGCGAGAAACAAGAGCTCCTCGACAGCGTCAGCGTTCAGAGTCCTGCCGAGCCAGTCCTCCTGGAGCCCCAAGGCCGAGACGCTCGTGATGATAGTCTCGAAGCCCTCGCGCACGATCCTTTGGAGGTGATCCGACGGGTCCACGCCCCATAGAGGCGAGAAGCATTTGAGCCCGAGCCCGGCGCAGAGCCTCTCGACCCTGCTCTTCTGATACACGCTCGCCAAGGCTCCGGTGTACACGCCGCCGATGTCATGTTCGTCTTTCGCCCGTGCGAGGGCCCGCTTCAGGTCTTCCAACTCGTCCTCCTTGACTCCCTCCGTGGTCTCCTTCAGCTGCGGAACCCCCATGGACTCGGCTTGAAGGCCCGTCCAGTCCAGATCCGGGTAGTGGAACATGTAGGACGAGTCAGAGCGCGGGAAGATGGTTATCAGGCAAGAAAGCTCGTCCCTGCTTGAGGCCAGCCACGCCGCATATGTCGAGTCCTTGCCACCCGAGAAGAGAGCACCGACTTTCAACTTCGCCCGCCTGAACCTGAGGACGAGGTTTGAGATAATTAGGCTATCGCAGCAACCCCCACGCTCAGGGACACCCGTGCCTGATACTGTCCAGCGCTGCCGCGGAGATTTTCCTAAGACAATTAAATATGTTGGGCAGGGTCGGCCAAAGAGATGCTAGACTCTCTGAGAGACGGCCTCCAAGCGGCGGTCAAGAAGCTCGTTGGGTCCAGCACCGTCGACGAGAAGGCGGTCAAGGAGTTCGTGCGGGACCTTCAGCGGACGCTCATCCAGTCAGACGTCAACGTGAAGATGGCCCTGGAGGTCACGGAGCGGGTCCAGAAGAGGGCTCTCGAGGAGAAGGTGCCCGCGGGAGTCACCAGGAAGGACCATGTTGTTTCGATACTCTACGAAGAGATGGCCCGCCTCCTGGGCGGCGAGGGCGGGCTCCGCCTGGACAAGGACAAGACTAGCGTGATTCTGATGCTCGGCGTCCAAGGCTCCGGCAAGACCACGGCGACGGCGAAGCTTGCTCGCCTGTATACCAAGCGCGGGTTCAGGGTGGGCGTCGTGGCCGCGGACACGTTCAGGCCCGGGGCGGTGGCACAGCTCGCCAAACTCGCTTCAGCTTCGGGGGCCGAGGTATACAGCGAGGAGGGAGAGAAGAATGCCGTGAAGATAGCGGCGGCAGGGAGGAGGAAGTTCGAAGGCTCGAAGAACGTCATCATAATAGACACCGCGGGGAGGCACAAGGAGGAGAAGGACCTCCTGCAGGAGATGCGAGAGGTCGTAGGGGCGGTCAAGCCCGACGCGACTATACTCGTGATAGACGGCACGATAGGACAGCAGTGCTACAGTCAGGCCCTAGCGTTCCATCAGGCGGCCCCCGTCGGAGGAATCATAGTGACGAAGCTCGACGGGGCGGCGAAGGGAGGCGGGGCGCTTGCGGCGGCCGCTGCGACCGGCGCGAAGGTGTTCTTCGTCGGGACGGGCGAGAGGATAGACGACATAGAAGAGTTCTCGCCTACCAGGTTCGTCGGGCGGCTGCTCGGCATGGGCGACCTGAAGGCCCTGGTGGAGATGGTGGGCCAGTCGGATGTGGAGGTCGACGAGAAGCGCGTGCAGAGGATGATGTCAGGCAAGCTCACGATGGACGACCTCATGTACCAGTTTGACCAGATGAAGAAGTTCGGCTCCCTGAAGAAGGTCCTGGACCACATACCGGGGTTCTCGGGTCAGCTGGACTCCAAGGAGCTGGACAAAGCGGAGGATAGGGTGAAGGTCTACAGGTCCAT
>JASIEW010000013.1 GCA_030045755.1 Nitrososphaerales archaeon | reverse complement strand
CAGCATCGTCGCAGCTGCCTATGAAAGGAAGGTCCCCATCTACTCTCCGGGCCTGATCGACAGCGGGTACGGTGTAGCCCTCAGCCTGCTCAAGCGGCAGAAAGGGAAGATGATAAGGCTCGACCAGACGAAAGACATGGAGGAGCTCGCCCAAATCGCCGACAGGTCGAAGAGGACCGGAGTCGTGTATCTCGGCGGCGGCGTCCCCAAGGACACAATCCAGCTCTCTACAATCATAAAGTCGCTCGCGAAGGGAGGGAAGGAGGAGACGCCTCACGAGTACGCGCTCCAGATCACGGCTGACTCGCCGCAATGGGGAGGGCTTTCGGGTTGCACCCTGGAAGAGGCCATCAGCTGGGGGAAGATCGCTCCGCGCGCGAAAAGAGCCACGCTGTACTCTGACATCACGCTGGCCCTGCCGATCGTCGCTCACGCCCTCGACGAGAGGGCAGGCAAGAGGTCCTATCCGCCGGACCTCAGCTGGGTGTTCAAGAACTAGAGAGCCTATAGCGTGACCGTCTGCGTCCTCTCCTCGCCGTGGGAGATCAGACTGACGCGGACCTTGAGTTCGTCTTCCAGGTGGTCGACGAAGCTGCGCACCACGGGCGAGAGCGAGTCTGAGAACTCTGCGCCTTTCAACGTGAGCGGCGGGCCGTAGACAGCTTGTGCATGTCCCAGTCGGGGGAGGGATGCCTGGAAGTCCGTCGTCTCGGAGCCGTCTATCCTGTAGGCCACACAGACCTTGAACTCCTTCACCCTGGAGAGCACGTCGAGCTTTGATATGGCGACTTCCTTCACTCCGTTGATCTTTACCGCGTACTTCAAGGCCACGAGGTCCAGCCATCCGACCCTCCTGGGCCTGCCCGTGGTGGCGCCATACTCGTTCCCCAGCGACCTGATGCTGTCTCCGAGTTCGCCTCCAACCTCGGTCGGGAACGGGCCTCCGCCGACCCGGGTCAGATAGCACTTCATTACGCCGAAAGGCTCCCCGGAGTACGACGGGGAGACTCCCATCCCGGCCGGCGCGTAGCTCGAGACTGTGTGGGTGCTGGTCACGTACGGATAGGACCCGTGGACGAGGTCGAGCAGTGTTCCCTGCGACGTCTCGTAGAGTATCGATCCGCCGGAGTCGCAGATCTGGGCCACGCGGGCCCCCGAGTCTCCCGCGAGTCCCTCAAGAAGAGCTCTAGACTTCTCCGACCACGAAGCCAGCCCGGAGGTGCTCAGACCGAACTTGCCGTAGAACGCCTCGGCCGGACCGAAGTCGAAGCCCTCTATCAGGTCTGAAACCCGGGGCGACAGCCTGAGGGCGCGCATGGCGTAGGCCGGGCCTATCCCGCGCTTCGTGGTCCCTATCGCCGCGGAACCTCTCATCTTCTCTAGCGCCGCGTCGAGTTCCTTGTCGGCAGGCGTCACTAGCAGGCAGCGGCCGTCGACTGTCAGCCTCTTCCTTACTTCGCCCGGCAGCAGCGACAGCTCCTCTTCCATCACCACGGGGTCGACCGCCACGCCCGCTCCGATGAGGAGCTCCTTGCGCTTCAGCGCCCCGGAAGGTATGAGATGGAACGTGTACCTATTCTCGCCTATGACGACGGTGTGCCCTGCGTTACTGCCTCCGTTGAACCTTGCCACCGCGTCGAACCTGTCGGCAAGGTAGTCCACCACCTTTCCCTTCCCCTCGTCGCCCCACTGCAGTCCGACAACAGAGAGGTTGGGCGAGTCAGACCACTCTCTTGATGTCATGGGGGAGGCTCTCCTTGCGGCCAGCGTCTGTTATCCTGATGAACTCGGCCCTCCTACGAAGTTCGGACAGGTCGTGCGCTCCTACGTAGCTCATCCCCGAGCGCAGCCCTCCGAGCAGCTCGCGGACGACCTCTTCCGCCCTTCCCTTGTATGGGATCAGCCCTTCGACTCCCTCCGGGACGCCCTCTCCCATCGCCTCCTCTACCAGCTCGCTGTCCCTGGGCCCTCTTGCGCTTGACTCTCTGCGCAGTCGGTCCACCGAGGCCCCCAGAGATGCCATGCCCCTCGTCATCTTGTAACTGACCCCGTCCCTCAGGACGGTCGGACCTGGGCTCTCCTCCGTGCCCGCGAATAGGCTCCCTACCATGACCGCCGAAGCCCCGGCCGCGAGCGCCTTTGTCACGTCGCCGGGGGCGCGTATTCCCCCGTCGCCCAGTATCGGGACGTCCTGTCCCCTGAGCCCTTCCCTGCTGTCGAGTATCGCGGTGACTTGAGGAACGCCCGCCCCGGTCACTACGCGGGTTACACAGATGCTGCCGGCTCCAACTCCCACCTTCACCGCGTCCGCCCCAGCCTTGGCCAGGTCTGCCGCGCCCTGTGCGGTTGCCACGTTTCCCGCCACCACCTCGACGTCGCCGAGGGCTTTCTTTATCGCCTTGACCGTGTCTATGGCATGCGCAGAGTGCCCGTGGGCGATGTCCACCACGAGCGCGTCTGCCCCGGCGTCGAGGAGCCTCTCCGCCCGCTTCATGTTGTCGCCCTTCACGCCTACGGCTGCGGCCACCCGGAGCCTCCCCTTCGGGTCCTTGGTCGCGGACGGGAACATCCTCCGCTTCATTATGTCCTTCGACGTGATCAGCCCGGCGAGCCTACCCCGATCGTCGAGGAGGGGCAGCTTCTCGACCTTGTTGGCTCTGAGGAGCCGCCTGGCTTCTTCGAGCGAAACGCCCCTGCGGGCCGTCACCAGGTCCCGCCCCGGCGTCATGACTTCCTTGAGCCTGCGCTTCGTGTCGTCCTCCAGGGCTATGTCCCGTCTGGTGACGAGCCCCAGGACCTTTCGGTCGGCGCCCACGATGACTATCCCGCCTATGCCGCGTTCCTGTAGCGTCTCCATCGCGCTCGCCACGGTCTCGTCGGGGCCCATGGTGACAGGGTCTTCTATCACCACTCCCTCTGACCGTTTGACCCTAGCCACCTCTGCGACCTCCTCTTCGAGCGTTAGGAACCTGTGGATGACCCCTATGCCGCCCTGCCTGGCCATGGAGATGGCCATCGACGACTCGGTCACGGTGTCCATGTTGGCGCTGACTATCGGCACGCTTAGCTCAATCCTACGCGAGAACTTGGACGTCGTGTCGACGTCCTTTCGAGACTTCACGTCGGAGAACTTGGGCACCAGAAGCACGTCGTCGAAAGTGAGGCCGACCCTCATGTCGGGCGCGGAAACCTTCACTTGACGTCGAATTCTTTCTTCGCTTTATAGTGTTTACTGATTCACGAGATTGTGGCACGGCTCGCGGCGCCCGCTGCGTCAAAGGCCGGGTGCCCGGGTTCCGATTTGCACGCCGGGGGAGGGACTTTCCGCCAGCTCTTCGCTGGATTTGAACCCTCAACCCGCTTTCGCGAGACAGGCTCGCCAGCTGACTAGGTTCCAGGCCTGCGCCCTACCAGGTTAGGCGACCCCGGCAATCGACCGCCAGGACTGGGCGCTTAAAACCTCGCTTCGGCAGAGAGGACGGGGCTCGAGCTAGTTCTTCCACAGCTTCGGGTACGTTCCCTTCCTCATCACGACGCGTTCGGTCTTCGCGACGAGGCCCCGATGCGCTCCCTTCATCTCCTCGGTCGACAGCATGGCCTCTCCGAGCGCGACGAGCTCCCCCTTCTGCGTCATGATGGCCAGGACCTCTCCCTTCGATATGGAGTCAGAGGCCGAAAGGACGCCGGGAACAGCGAGCCTGGCGCCGTGGCAGATGGCGTCCACGGCTGAGTCGCGGGCGACGAGCCGCTTGACGTCTCCGAGTGTTGACTCGACTGGCATGACGCACCTCCGGAGCCCACTCTCGTCGCCTTGCTTCAGCTTGAACACAGCGTCGCTCAACTCGTGCAGCGTCGTGAAGCCTCCTGCCTCTTCTAGAGGGCCTACCTTGGTGCGGCGCAGTTCGACCATTGTGGCCCCGACGCCGAGGACCTCCCCGATGTCATAGACGAGCTTGCGGATGTAGGTGCCGGACTGGCAGAGGCAGCTGAAGAGGTGGAGGTTCCCGACCGACTCCCTGATTTGCAGCTCGTAGATCGTCCTCGTCCTCGTCTGCCTGCTTACCGACGACCTCTGCGGGGGCCGCTGGAATATCTCTCCTGTGAACTCCGAAACGACGGCCTGCAACCGCGGGAGAGGCACGGACGAGTGGACTCTCATGACGCCCCAGTACTCCTTTGGGTAGAGGAGCAGCAGTCCAAGGGCCTTCGTCGCCTGGCCCAGCCCTATGGGCAGGAGCCCCGACACTGGCGGGTCGAGAGTCCCGCTGTGGCCGGCCCTGTCGACTCCGACGAGCTTCCTTACCCAGGCTACGACCTCGTGACTCGCGGGGCCTCTTGGTTTGTCCAGCGCTATGAGCCCATAGTCCAGCAGCTCCTTGACCGGCCTGGAGCCTGGCTCCCACCCGTGCGACGGGTCGCTGGGCTCCTCGTCGAAGATGACCGTCTTCGTCGGCACTTCAGTCACTTCGGTTCCTGACGTACTTCAGCACGATCTCGGCGACCTTCGACTCCTCTATCTCGTCCGTGTCGACCACCAGGTCGAACGGCTTCAGGTCCTTCCCGAACTCGATGCCGTAGATCTTCCTGTACAGCTTGTAGTTCTCCGCGTCCCTGACCCTGAGGACGGCTGTGCACTCGGCCTTGGTCATGTGGTCGCGCTTCGCCATCCTGGCGGCCCTGCTCTTCGTGCCGCCGGAGAGCCAGACGCGCACCCCTGAGTCGGTCAGCCACGCGAGCGGGTAGCTGGTCACCACCACGTCCCCCTTTTTCACCTTCTGGAGCAGGCGCGCGTCGACCTCCCTGTCGAAGTCCGCCGATCGCTTTCTCTCAGCAAGGAACTTCATGCCCTCGGCCGTGTCCCACCAGTCGTCGCCTCCCGGAGTGTAGCCCTCTTCGACCGCCATCTCCTTCAGGACGTCACCCCCTCCCATCATGGGGG
>JASIEW010000099.1 GCA_030045755.1 Nitrososphaerales archaeon | reverse complement strand
CGAAAACCGGGTTGCTCTTCGTCCAATACATCGACGTGTTCCCGCACCAGTACGGTTTGCCGTTTCTCCTCACGTACATGATGTGGTTTCTCACGTCCGCGCAGTAGACGGCCCCTGCATAGTCTACGACTTCCATCTCACTCTGGTGTACGCGGGAGTCGAGGCTCCCGACCGTCTCCAGGACCTCGTACCATTGTCTTCTCGAGTCTGTTTCGTCTCCCTCCACAGCCGTTGGCCCGAGAGTCGGCTTGGTCCTGACGACTCCTACGCGGCCTGTCTTGAGCAGGAGCTCTTGCACGTCGTCAGCCAGTCCTTTGGAGGGGCTGTAGAATCTGCGGCGCCCGTTCCGCGACACTGTGCCGCTCCCGCGCGCGCACCATTCGAGACAGATCGAGATCTGCCTCGAAGAGAGCTCCTTCACGAAGCCGGGCACACGCCTCTCCGACGCGGGCCCGAGTTCTGAGAGGTAGGCCCACAGCCCTCTGTCGTCAGAATAGAAGCCGTGCTCGCCTAGCACGAATTTGAAAGGAAGTGCGGAGAGCAGGCTCCCGACCCCGCGAGTCCTCGCCCCGACCTTATCGGAAATCGTGACCGTTCCCTCCGAGGAACACGAACCATCGGCGATGTACACGCCGACGAAGGAAAGCCAAGTGTCCATCGGGATTCTTACCTCGCCCGTCTCGTGGACTGCCATCTGCCTGCCCTGACGATGGAGAACCTCCACCGAGGGCAGAATGAAATCCTCCTCTTCTGTTCCAAGCCAAACACCGGTCCTCTTCACTTCCGAATGGTGCTGCAGATTCCTCGCCTTTACGAAGCTGAAACCCTCTCGCTGCGGCTCTCCGTCCTGCGGAGGTCTGACGTACATGTTGTGGTCGAGCGTCACCATGACGTCCAGCTCTTGGTTCTTGATCGAAAGGAGCCGTTTGTGGCTTCGGAACGCGACGACGATCTCCGGCACATTGTATTCGATCGTCTCAGCCTCAGGGTTGAGCGTGCAGATTCTGTCGCCGGGCGCGATGTCCTTGAAGAGTTTCCACCCTTCGTCCGTAAGGACCTCGGTCCTGTCATCGTAGCATCCCATCTCCCCTGTGCTGGGGCCCAACTCCCCTGGGAAGAGCCTCTTGTGCTCAAAGTTGACGCAGATCGGGAGGATGAAGTCCTTGCCGTTGAAGAAAGTCCCTACGGCCACCTCCACGCCCTCGGCGTACTTCTGTATCAGAAACTCTTTGATCTTCTTCGACCAGTTCGACTTGTAGTGCTCCAGTACCTGGAGCACGTCCTTCCCGTCCGCTTCCTGGCCGATGAACAGGAGCTCCTTCTCGTTCTGCGCCTTTCCGCTCGGCTTCAGGACATATCTGTCTGGGTTGGCCTTCACGAAGTCTATCGCCTCGTCGAACGAAGTGAAGTTCTTGCTTGGAAGTATGTCCACTCCCGCAGCGGCGAGCTCGGACTGTCCGAATTCCCTGTCCAGCTCAAGCTTGTCACCGTAGGGCGAGCCGCCCACGACGAGCCTTCCTTCGCCACGCAGCTGTTCAGCCTTTGACCCGAACCCGATGTCGTCGAAGACTATGACTTCGGCCCAATCCTTCAGCGGCTCCCACTCGTCCACCTTCTCGAAAAACCCGAGGCCGACGTCCTTCTCGCCTTGGCCGTGGCAGTACATTTTCACCTCGTGGCCTTCTTTCTTCAGCTGCCATGCCAGATCTGCGGAGAGACTCTCGTTGGTCACGAAGAGAAACTTCAATCAAACTCGGCTCGAGTTGCTCCATGTTAATATCCATTAGCGAGCTGTGACGTCACATAAACGAAACTCGGGTACCCAAGAGCGACACTCGGGAGTGACTGATCTTTTCTTACTTGGGCCGCGTCGGGTATAGCCACCGGCGCAGCAACCAACTTAGCTTCGGCATCGCGAAATACGTCAACACACCGACGAGTATGGACGAGTAGATGGCGGTCGTGGCATAGAGAGGCCACGTTGCGAGGAACGGGGTGAGCAGGTATCGGGCAGCCAGGCTCACAGGATACACAGCGAGAAGCGTAGCGAGAAACATTTTCCATCTCGGTGGCGCGACTACCCTGTGAACGTCCGGAAGCGAGAACCAAGTCTCCATCCCTGAGGACTTCTCGTAGTGCTGATCCGAGTAACTCCTGACCTCATCTGTGAGTCTGTTTCGCGTCTCGGAGCTTTCCCAGGCCTCCAGACTTTTCGCGCTGTCGAACCTCCAGACGAGATACCTGACGTCGGATTCGGGGCCCGCAGGCGCTATGGTGGTCACTCCCCTGTAGCCCGGGAACCCGCTCGCGGCGCCTATGATCCTTTGGAGCCATTCGGCGTATTCCTTCTCACGCCCAGGCTTGATCCGTCGGCTTACCACCAGCACTCCTTCGTCCGGCGCTTCAGGCATTCCTGACGGCTCGGACAGGACTTCCGGAGAATAATAAGCGTGCCAGAGGGTGGACCTGCCTCGAGAGCCCCAGTCCGGATTGGGGTTCGTCACGTCCAGGACGAGAGGCTGTGACGAGACACCGCATTGGTAAACGATTATTGCCGGTGGCATGGCGGCCGGAGAATCGGAAATTGGTCCATGAGCACAGAGAGAGGATCTACATTAGGAAGG
>JASIEW010000098.1 GCA_030045755.1 Nitrososphaerales archaeon | reverse complement strand
GCCATCGTAACATCGTACCACGGCCATCCGAAGTGCGCCATGATTACGCGCATGTCGGGAAAACTCTGACAGACCTCGTCCAAGAACTCTGGCTTGCTGTATCTTATCTCGCAATCTCCGAGGCCCGTAGTTCCCGTGTGGAACAAGACGGGCAGCGACCTCTCCTGACAGAATTCATAGATTGGATACATCTTCTTCCGGTCGTTGGGGTAGACCGAGTTTGCGCTGCTGTGGACCTTCAGCCCGCGCATCCCGAGGTCCAGGGCCGAGCGCTTGAGCTCGCTGAGGGCCTCCTTCCCTGCGTTTGGGTCGACGCCGGCGTACGCTACGAGACGGTCCTTGGACTTGTTGGCTATCCTTGCAAGGTCGTCGTTTCTCATCGTATAGTTCTTGAAGCTCGGATTCGGCGTCGCGTGCGTGTCCTGGCCTAGGACGACGCCCTGTGAGACGCCGGCGTCGTCCATTTCGGAGATGAGCTGCTCCACTGACGACGGCGCCTTCGATATGTCCAGATTGAAGAAGTTGCACGCCTTGACGATCGGCCCGTTCTTCTTCATGAAGGCCCTGGTCCAAGGATGGACGTGGAAGTCTATCGACACAAGAGGGACGCCGCTCCGGTTCAATCATTAAGTTTTTTTGGAGGGGTGGAGGCGGCGCGCCAATGGAGGCCGCAGAACCTGAGGTGGGACCGGGCGACGCTGCGCCGGACTTCGAGCTCCCCTCCTCGAAGGGCAAGCCGCTGAAGCTTAGCTCGCTCAGAGGACGGAACGTGGTCCTATACTTCTACCCTCAGGACGACACGCCTGGCTGCACCAAGGAGGCTTGCTCCTTCAACGACAACCTCCCAGAGTTCAAAGGGCTCGACGCAGCGGTCATAGGGATAAGCAAGGACTCCCTGGACTCTCATAGGAAGTTCATCCAGAAGTACTCGCTCGGATTCGAGCTGGTCAGCGACGAGGACCTGGCAGTCCACAAGCTGTATGGCACCTGGAAGTTGAAGAACAACTACGGCAAGACATACTGGGGCACCGAGAGGTCCACCTTCGTCATAGGCAAGGACGGGAGGATCAAAGCGGCGTTCCGGAGAGTGAAGGTCGACGGGCACGAAGCCGAAGTGCTTCAGGCCCTGAAGTCCTAGGAACGCCGGCTTGGGATCGTTCTTCGCCGGGATCAAGGCCGGCACGCTCGGAGGGATATTCTACGTCGGAGGCCTCGGCATCTTCAACGCCGTGCTGCTGCTCGCGCTCAAGTCGCAGGTCATAGCGTACATCAACCAAGACCAGACGTTCCACCAGCTGTGCTCGCCGGGCACGGCTCTGAACATGACCGGCCTGAATCAGTGCTTCTCGTCCGTTCTGATCGACTACATCCCGGTCCTCGCCTTCGTGGGCTTCTTCGTCGCGCTGTTCTACTGCGGCCTGTTCGGGATGTTCTACGAGTGGTTTCCAGGCAGGGGCACGACGGGCAAGGGGGAGCTGATCTCAGGGATAATAGGGCTCAACATAGTCTACTTCGGGTTCTACGGATTCGCTTTCAATGTCGAGTCCGACTTGGCGACAGGGACATTCCTGATAATCTGGACGCTGCTGCTCGGATATCTGGTGGGAAAGCTCTACACCAGGTACACCCGCTCGGTCGTCTTTCAGAGCCAGGATCCGAACCTGCTGAAGATACTGGTCGACGGCAAGAACCTCACCGGCAAGACCAGGACTTTCGCGACTACCTCCAGCCATAAGATCAGGGCCGAGGTGACAGACGACGCGTCGTTCAAGGAGTGGGAAATCAGCGGGGGCGTCAGCCTCGAGGACGCCAGGTCGTTCGAGACGATAATGGAAGTCAACGGCGACGGCCTGTTGAAGGCTCGGGTCGGAAAGAAGTACTAGTCAACCGCCAAGACCGACACGATGGTCTGCACCGAGTGAACGGACAGGCGCCAACTGAAGGCGCAGCAATACGGCGACTGACGAAGCTGAGTTAGTGGATAGCCTTAGGTTAAATACCAAACCTGGAAGCGAGTCGGACAAATGCGTCTGGATGAGCAGAGAGACGGAGCGCCCTGCCTCGAAACGAGGAGGCACATGCCTCACAGCAATGGGAAGAACCTCATCTGCATCAGGTGTGGCATGTTGTTAGGGCGCGTCAGGACACCGAAGCTCGGAAGCCTGTTGGACTACTAGGGATTCCCGCCGAAGTGCTGTACCAGCGACCTGAACTTCCTCTTGGTATAGAACCGGACGGCTATCTCGTTCTGAGTGGGCACCTCGGCGACTATGAGCTGCGCGCCCATCTTCTTGAGCTCCGCTGACGCCCGCTGCAGAATCTGGTTCCCCAGATTGCCGCGACGGAACTCGGGCAGGATGTAGAAGTCGGTTATGAAGCCCTCAATCGCAGGCTCGTAGAACAGGCGCTCTCTCATTTCAGCCCTGAGCACGCCTACGACCTTGGGTCCCTCCGTGGCGACAAGGAGGAGCCTGTCTTCCTTCCCTATCGACCCGGAAGCATACTTCTCTGCCTTCGACCTGAGATCTTCGACCACGGCGAACATGGGATCGAACTCGTTGTTGAGCCGCTTCATCCTAGATATCAGGTCCGCGACTGCACGGACGTCGTCGCTCGTAGCACGCCTGATCATCATGTCGCCCTTCGCCGGCCGAGTTCCGGCCGTTTTAGGGTTACTCGGGGGGCTCAAGTATGACTCCACTCTTCCTGAGGACTTCCATCGTCATGCGGGCGTGACGGATCACCTCCGTCGCTTGGATTAGCGACTCCTTCCGCGTGGGTTTCCTCCTCGCGCACCCTTCGCGTATCGCGGCCTGACCAACGGCAGCCGCTACCCTGGGGTAGACCTCCCACTCTACCATTGTAGGCAGGATGTGGGTGTTCGAAATGCCATTCCGGTCCTTGTCAAAGTCGGCGAGTTCGTGCGCAGCGTCGATGACCATTGCGTCGGTTATCGTCTTAGCCCTCACGTCCAACGCCCCTCGGAAGACTGCAGGAAACAGCAGGCTGTTGTTCACCTGATTGGGAAAGTCCGAGCGGCCGGTTGCTACGATTTCGGCGCCGGCTGCGATCGCGTCAGCAGGAAGCATCTCGGGAACGGGGTTCGCCAAGAAGAAGGTAATCGCCTTCTTGTTCATTGCCATCACGTCCTCGCGCTTGACCAGGTTCGGGCCCTGGCCCGACGCCGCCACGAGGACATCTGCGCCGTCGAGAGCCTCCCTGAGGCCTCCTGTCACGTGGCCACCGTTTGTCTCAAGGGCAACCTGATACTTCCACCTGTTTCTGAGAGAGAGCCTGTCCACGTCTTCCCTCTCAGAATGTAGGATCCCTTTCGAATCCACCATTATGATGTCCTTTGGGTCAG
Organism: Nitrososphaerales archaeon; assembly: GCA_030045755.1. Next base: position 2,199 of record JASIEW010000098.1, on the reverse strand, counting down.
CCCCGGCCCCCTTCAGCAGTCTCTCGGCTGCCATGTTCGCCGCGCCAGCGCCCAGGAACACGATCTTCGAGCCCCTCACCTTTCTTCCTGTGAGCTTGAGGGCGTTGAAGAGTGCCGCAAGTACGACGCCGGCGGTTCCTTGCTGGTCGTCGTGCCAAACTGGAATCTCCATCTCGGATCGTAGCGTGTCAAGGACCTCGAAGCACTTCGGTGACTCGATGTCCTCGAGGTTGACTCCTCCGAGCGAGGGCTCCAGCGCCTTCACGAGGGATATGAGCTCCGCCTCGCTTCCCACCCTCACGGGCAGCGGTATCGCGTTGACTCCGCCGAGATAGTTGTAGATCAGCGCCTTCCCCTCCATCACTGGCATGGCGCCCTCCGGACCGATGTTCCCCAGTCCCAGCACTCGCGTGCCGTCCGTCACGATTGCCACCGTGTTCCACCTGCCGGTGTAGTCGAAGGAAAGGTCGCGGTTGGCTTGTATCTCGCGCGACACCGCAGCAACTCCTGGGGTGTACCAAATCGAGAAGTCCTGGAGTGACCTTACCGGAACCTTGGGAGCTATGCCTACCTTGCCCGCGTAGAACTTCGAGTATTCGACAGCCTTCCTCGAGGCTTCATCCTTGGGGCGAGGCTTGGGCAAGTCGACTTTTGCCGCGCGCTCTCCGCTATTTGTGTTCTTACCGTGCCCGACGGGTTCGAACGGCTGCTGAGCGTCCCTCGTTTCTAACACTTATCTCCTGAACAACCCGAGCAGGGGATGCTGTGTGATGGTGGACAAGAAGTTCGAGCAGTACGTTCGGGAAAACCTTCCGGAATTCGCCAAGCAGGTCATCCGACTGGCGTCACAGCCAAGCGTCTCAGCCAGGAAGGAAGGGATCGAGGAATGCGCCAGCCTCGTCGAACAGATGCTGAAGGAGACCGGCGCTACCACCAAGGTCCTTCGGATCGACGGCGCCGCGCCCCTGGTCTACGGCGAGATCAAGTCGAAGCGCGGAGGGAAGACCCTCATGTTCTACAACCACTACGACGTTCAGCCGGAGGAACCGCTGGAACTGTGGAAGTCCCCGCCCTTCAAGCCGGAGATAAGGGACGGGAGGATATACGGGAGAGGCGTCTCGGACGACAAGGGCGAACTCGTCTCGAGGCTCAAGGTCGTGGAGGCGTTTCTCAAGACGGCTGGAGACCTGCCCTGCAACGTGAAGTTCTGCTTCGAAGGAGAGGAGGAGACCGGTTCAGTGCATCTTGAGGACTACGTTAGCAAGAACAGCGACCTCTTCAAGGCCGACGGGGTGGTGTGGGAATACGGGACGGTCGACTCAGAGGGCCGCCCCATGGTGAGCCTCGGCGTCAAGGGGATGATCTACCTAGAACTCGTGATGAAGAACCTGTCCCAGGACGCGCACAGCAGCTACGCAGCCATACTTCCGAGCGCTCCCTGGAGGATGGTGCGACTCCTGAACATCCTGAAGGACAAGGACGAGAGGATTCTCGTGCCCGGGTGGTACGACGGCGTGGGCACCCTGGCGGACGACGAGCTGTCTGTGCTCGAAGAGATGCCTTTCGAGGGGGACGAGTTCAAGAAGACATACGGGACGACCGACTTCGTGGGCGGACTGAGCTCTGAACAGGCCAAGAAGGCCCTGGTGCAGAGACCCACCGGGAACATAGCCGGAATCTGGTCCGGGTACACGGGGCCGGGATCGAAGACCGTCCTGCCCAAGGAGGTCCATGTCAAGATGGACTTCAGGCTGGTCCCGAGCCAGAATCCGTCCGACCTCTGGAAGAAGCTCAGGAAGCACCTCGACGACAACGGCTTCTCGGACGTCGAGATGCTGCTCGAGAGCATGGAGCCCGCGGCCAGGACGTCCTACAAGGATCCGTTCGCGCAGGCCGCCATCAAGGCAGGAGAGAGAGTGTACGGCAAGAAGCCCATAGTGGAGCTCAGCTCGCCCGGGACGGGACCGCTCTACGTCTTCACGAAGAGGTACAACATGCCGTCGGTCGACATCGGCGTGTCAGGGATGGACGGGGGAATCCACGCGCCGAACGAGAACCTGAAGCTGGAGAACCTCAACAGAGGGATCCTGTGGGTCGCGGAGACCGCCGAACTCTTCGCGGCGTCATAGCCTCACCACTTCGTGCGGTCGCCCTGGAGCAACCCCGGTCCCAAGTGGACCTGGTCGATGTGCCTCGAGA
>JASIEW010000097.1 GCA_030045755.1 Nitrososphaerales archaeon | reverse complement strand
TAGGAGGAGAAAGAATTGATTAGGATAGGCCAACAGTCGCGGGTCTCCTGGGCCGCAAAGAGAGCGTCCGAGGCCTTCGGAGGCATGGCAGCGATATTGCTGTTTGTATGGCTCTTCCGCTCAGTCCTCGACATCGAGCGATACTCGTCGGACATCGTCATGGCCAGCCTCTGCCTAATCTTCCTCGGCCTCGTATTCAACACCAGGACCAACTCCGGCATCGCACGGGCCGTGTCCAGCTTCATGGGCAACTTGACAGTCGCGTCAGTCATCGGCATCCTGCTCATCTGGTTCCTGGAGTGGATACCCGGAGTGAATCACTTCAGCTCGACCATAGCCGGCCTCGTTCCAGACCTTGCCATTCTCGCAATCGCGGCTGGGCTCCTGGCCTTCGCCGCTCACCGCTTTAGCCCGAGGGCCGGACGAACGGTGGTCTCCGGGCCGTTGTTCGTAGCGAGCTCGGGCGAGGGGCCGTCCGTGGGGGTCGCTAAGATCGTGACGAAGCGCGACGTGGTCGGCGTGCCAGTCAAGGAGGCGGGGATGGTGGTGGGATGCGTCCTGTTAGGAGACGTTCAAGCGTCGTTCAACACTCCGATGGGGCCGGTGAAAGCCACGCTGACGGGTCCGGTGGCGACGGCCTGGGTTCCGTTCGAAGGGAGGAGGCTGGACGAGAAAGAGGCACAGAGCATGACCGGAAAGACGAAGAACCAGCTGGTGACTGAGGCCCGCCAGGCGGCGACGCAGGCGGAGATCTTCGGTCACAGGAACAACATCGACCTACCGTTCATCCATATCGAAGAGAGCCCGTTCGAGGAAATAGTCGAAGTCGGGCCAGTCAGGGTGAAGGACAGTCCGAGCGGAGGTCACGTTAGAATAGGGCCATTGTCGTTCGACACCGACGAGCCTCCAAGGAACCATGGGAAGTGGTTCGCCAAAGGAGTCGGAGATACGTACATTCAGGCCCTCGATGGTCGCATCTCTGCGAAGTGGAACGGGAACTTGCTGTCGCTGGACGGAGGCACGATGAAGCTTCAGAACGGCTCCGACAGCTTCTCCTATTCCTCTGCGGAGGTGATGACGAGTTCACCGATGCACACCCTGCGAGTTACCCAAGACAAGATCTCGCTTGACACGCGGAAGTTCACGCTGAAGGTGATGGGAGACACGGTCGTGCTAAGGGCAGAAGACAAGACGAGGACGACAGAGTCGAAGGGCCTCGCGGGGAGCCTGCGGTCACTCCTCACGGAGACCGTCAAGAGACAAGTGGGAGAAGTGATGGAAGGGGTTCCCATTGATCTGAGCGAGATGCTCACGGCCACGGAGGAGGTCTTGACCAAGGCATGACCGAAGCCGTGGAGGTCGAGGCCCTCTCGAAGGTCTACAAGAACGGGACAAAGGCCCTCGAGAGAATGACGTTGACGGCCGACAGAGGCAGACTGCTCACCGTCATCGGCAGGAACGGCGCAGGCAAGACCACGATGGTCAGGATACTGACCACGCAGCTCTTACCCAGCTCTGGTTCTGCCTCGGTCCTCGGGCTGGACGTTGTCGCCGAAGCCGACAAGGTGAAACCGCACATCGCACTGGTACCGCAGGAAGCCCAGACGAACCAGTCGATGTCTCCTTGGGACTACGTCTTCTACCTCACCAAGCTTGAAGGCGTGTCGTCCTCCGAAGCGAAGGCGCGGGCAGTCGACGCTCTGACTCAGGTAGGGCTCGAGAAGCTCTCGAACAAGCCCTGCTACGCGCTGTCAGGAGGGGAGAAGCGGCGGGCAATAGTGGCCGCAGCGATCGCCTCGAGCGCCGAAGTCCTGTTCTTGGACGAACCCACGACCGGCTTGGACCCCATCATCAGGCGGCAAATCTGGTCGTCGCTACGCAAGATGGTGGAGGGCGGCCGCACCATCGTGCTGACGACGCACCTGATGGAAGAGGCGGAGATGATTTCAGACCAGATAGCGGTCGTGGACCACGGCTCGTTGGTCGCGTCGGGGACTCCTTCAGAAATCCGTTCGTCGATAGCCGCCAAGGCGAGGGTGGTGCTGAAGGGGAACCATGCGGACGGCTTCGAGTCCTATGGTGAACTGGTGAAGCTGGGCGACAGAGAGATCCTCTACCTGGACAAGCCAGAAACTGCGAACGAGGTCGTGCTGGCCACCCTCTCGAAGGGCATGAGCGCTGAGGTTTCGCCGATAACGCTGGAGGACGTGTTCTACAAGCTGCTGGGAGGCCAAGCAGAGTGAAGGCCAAGCTGGTGTCCGACGCCTGGACGATAGCAAAGATGAAGTCGATTCCAGACCTGAAGCGGAACCCTCTGACGCTCGCGATTCTGCTGCTCCTAACGGGAGGAATGCCACTCACCTTCGTGTACATGTTCGGCGGAGCTGCAAACCTCCCCAACGGCCTCGTCGGCGCGTTCGTTTCTTCCGCGCCAGCGCTGGCGCTCTTCGCCAGCGCTCAGGACATCAATTTCGACAACTTCACCAAGCTCAGGCAGATCTTCGTCTCGAAACCAATACGTCCAATCTCATACGTGCTGGGCGCATCCCTGTCTTCGCTGCTCTATTCTGCTCCAGGCGTAATCCTCTTTGGTGCTCTGCTTCTGCAGAGGGGTCTGTTCACGCCGGCGTCCGCCGCCGTAGCCGTGGGTGCGATGCTGCTGGGCTGGGTGGTGGTAAGCTCGATGGGCTTCATACTCTCCGGCTATCTGATCAACGCCAGCCCGTACAGCATGAACGCGGTAATCAATCTCTTTGCGTTTGGCCTGGCATACATAACGCCCGTGTATTATCCGGCGAGCTCTCTCGGATCGCTGGCGTGGATCTCAGCGGTCCTCCCGATATCAGCGGCGGCAAACATTGTGAGATCGCTTGGAGGCCTCGCCCCTACAGGTAGCCTGACTCTGATGAGCTGGGCGGCCCTGATTACAGAAGGGGTTCTGTTTTCACTGGTCTTCGTCGCCAGGTCGAAGTGGAGAGAAAACTAGTCGTCGGAGGAAGCGCTCGACCCGTCCGTAGTCTCACTGGCTGCAAAGGACTTGGGTGTTCTTCTGTCGGTCAATCTCAGACAGGCTTGGCATCTGCGAATTGTGTACCGCATTGGGCCACGTCTGGTGCCGGCGACGGCATATCATTATAAACGATGGACTCCAGCTAACAGGATGAGACTGGGAATCTAGGTGCTCTCGCTCACCGATGCCCTGAACATCAGTATCTTCGTGATCTTCGTCGGAGTCTCGGTCGTCCCGTTCTACATAGCCGGGAAGCTTGGCAGGACGAGTCTAGGACTTGTTTCCTTGGTACTGGGGTTGTTCGCGGTCACGCACGGAGTCTTCCATCTCCTGCTTGGCCTGAACGTAGAGGAACTTGCCTTTGTCGTCTTCGGACCGCTGTCGACAGCCCTTCTACTGGTGTTCGCCATCTTTCTCTACAGAAGGGCGAGTTGAGATGAACCCTGTAGTCATTGGCGCAGGTGTCACTGGGGTGCTGGTGATTGCCTCGGCAGTCATATTTGCGGCACTGGCGGTCAAGTCGAAGTCGGTCAGGAGCTTCAACTTCCAGTTCTCGGTGTTCATGCTGCTGTGGGCAGCGGCGGAGGTGCCGGCCGTACTTTCTGCCGCGGGGGTGATAGCCACGACAGCCTACGAGAACGAGGGCCTCGCGCTTCACCTCTTCTCCATGTTCCTGTTCGGACTGTTCGTGGCTCTGAGAGGCCGGAGCAGCTTCGGAGAGATGAGACTGAGCCAGATCACCGGAAGGGCGGCGTACTCGGGCGTCTCGAAGGTCATCGAAGAAGTGGGAGCGAAGGCGCTCGGGTTCTACTTGGACTATGGCTCGGTAGACAAAGATCCAAAGCGCTTCGACTTGACGCTGAGAAAGATCTTCGCTGAAGGATCGGACACCATAGAGAAGAGCATCGTCGACGAACTGTACTCGAAGGCGGGCCTAAAGCGCGACCCTGCCGAGGACTCCGACTTTGCTACCGCGATAAACAGAGTCAAGGCTGCAGCGCAGAAGATCTGACCTGGGCGGTCCTCCAGAACAGGAGACTTGAGTTCGCTGGAGTCCTCGAATCTCGAAGTCAAAGGCGGGAGATTCTGGAGGGACTCCAACCTCCTCCTCGGCGGGGCGATTTTCACCTTCGCAGTTGCTTTTCCTCCGTTCACCGATGCGGCGGCAGTGAACCCCTCGATCCACATGATAGAACACGTCCTAATCGTGTTTTCGGGTGCGCTCGTGGCCTTCTCGCTCATCAAAAGAGGTGCACTACCCCAACTGCGCGGTCGTCTGGCATCGGGGGCAGGCCTTGTTGGAGTGGCTTCAATTCTGGTGTACTGGCACCTTCCTGGCCCTTGGGACGCCGCGATATTCAATCCAGCGGTGCACTTGGCCGAACACGCGTCGCTCTTTGGGGCAGGCGTGCTGATCAGCGTCTGCTTGCTCGGCGTCTCTTCAGTCAACAAAGTTCTTCTTCTGGTCCTGGCGATTTTTGCCCACACCGCCTACGCCGTGATACTCACTTCCGGAGTGTCTGTTTACCCCGTCTACACCATCGCTCAGCAAGGGTCGTTCGGGGTGTTCGTGTTCGCAATGGACCCAATGTTCCTTGGACTCATCATGCTCGTCATATGGCGTGGGGACTTTCCCGTCGGTGCCAGCACTGCCAGTCTGGAGAGGATTCCCCGTCTTACAAGAGCCGTTTCGGTGGCCACTACTTTCGTTCTCGTGCTAATGCTATTGGGCTTCTACACGGCAAGCGCAGTGGCCGTCTCAGTTTCATCGCCTCCCGCCGGAGCAA
>JASIEW010000012.1 GCA_030045755.1 Nitrososphaerales archaeon | reverse complement strand
CTCGGCCGAGCCTGGGAGCGCCGAAGTGTTGACTGGGACGAGTATGGACGACTGGCCCTGTAGGATGACGACCGACGCGTTCACCTGCACCACAGACGGGTCAGACGAGGAGAGATCAAGCAGCATGTTATTCGGAGCGACAGCAGGGTCGTTAGACTGAGACTTGAGCTGGATGTTGAGGTCGTTGAAGGTCTGGTTGTCCGCGGGAAGCACCGTTGGAGTCGCGCTGACGGAAAGGGTCTCGGGCGTCTGGCCGTAGGTCGTCATCTCGAGGGTCGCCGGATTGTAGCAGTTGCACGGATAGGCGACCGCCGTTATCTGGGAGCTCCCGGCAAGGTACGACGACAGGACGTAGGCGAGCCCGAAGGAATGCCCCTTGACTATTATCACGTATGAGTCGACTTGGAGCACAGAGGGGGTCGACGAGGTGAGGGCTATCTCCAACGTCGAAGGCGCCAGTGCCGGCTGCCCGTCCGCGCTCTTGAGAAATGCGTAAACAGACTGGTAGGACGTGCCATCAGCCAGGATCTTGTCGGGGAGGAAGCCCAGACCAATGGAGGCTGGCATCCCTGCCTGTTCGACGGTGACCGCGAACGAGGACGAGACGAGCCCGGTCGCAGTCGCGGTTATGGTGGCCTGGACCGAGTGCCCGGAGAGAGGAAGGCTCCCGGTGGAGAAGTTGAACTCGGAGTAGCTCGTGCCTGCGAAGATTGTAACAAACTGCCACTCCGGAGGGACGTTGGCCACGGTGAAGTTGCTGGACGTGACGGAGACTGTTATGTCCGTGGGCGCCACAACGGGCTCTCCCGACTGGCCCACGAGCCAGACGGCGCCCGTCTGTTCATACGCATCTGGCGGTGCCGGAGAGACTGACTGTATCTCGAGCCCATAGGGCGCCGAGCCGACAACCGTGACCGTCACGGTGGTACTCTTGAGCCCCGGTGAAGAGAGGCTCACCGTCGCCGAGCCCGTTAGCAGGCCCGTGACGTAGGTGGCGTTGGTCAGGACCTCTCCAGAAGCAACGACGACGCTCTGAGTGGTCAGGTTGAGGACCCGGGTGTCCGAACTTGAAAGCGTGATGGTCGTGCTCCCGGAGGCCTCGGCGGGGTTGAGATAGTTGTCCACGAGCTCTATCGCTATCGTGCCGTTGAAGGCGGGCTGGGAGGCGGCCTGGGCAGGCGCGGCGTAGGCTAAGATCTCCGTAGGAAAACCGCTCAGCAGGGCAGTCTTCACGCTGGCGGACCCCGAGTTGACTCCCTGCGCGGAAGCGGAGATCGTCGTGGTTCCGGGGGAAGTGGTCGTCGTGAAGTTCACTAGGACATAGCTGCTTGTGGCAGGGAAGGTGACGTTCACCGGGACCGACCCGACCCCCGCGTTCGAGCTGGACAGGTAGACCGCCAAAGCAGACGGCGAGATTTCCGGCTTGTTCGCCTGACCCACGAGGGAGATCACGATGACTGCGTGGGAGAGCCCGTCCGCCGGGACTGTCGGAACGAGCGAACTGACCTTCAAAGAGTTCGACTGGACCGCCCCTGCGGAGGAGGACGGATGGATTGCAAGTCCCGTCGAAATCACCAGCAGAAGCATCAAGAGTATGGAGGCTGCACGACGCACGACCATGAAGCCCGTGAAAGAGACTTAAATGTTGAGGCTACTCCGAAGTGGGGACTGCTCAAACACCCCGCGGAGGCCTACAGGAAGAGTGAAATGTAACTCTAGAACCAGCCCCTCCAGGATGACCCAGAACCAGAAGAAATTGGTAGTGCTGGCGTTGCTCTTCCTGCTTCTCGGGTCTGCGATCGTTGGAATCCTCCTGAGCCTCTGAGAACGCGCAAGGACTGGGCTGATTCAGGGGCTGATTGAGAATGCCGGCCAAAACCGTAAATGAGACTCGTGTCTAGATGAGGTCACGTTCGGGAGAAGATTTCTCGTGACAGTAGTGGTCGTCTTGGTGTTGTTCTTTTTTCGCCGTTCCCGCAGTCCAAGCCTTTAGAGAGAATCGGAGAACTGCCCCCAGAGGAGAAACCGAGGCTGACAACAATCATCGCTATCGAATTCAAAGGCGGAATCCGCATGCTCGCGGAAAGGCAAGGAACGACGTTGGATGACAACAACCGGATTGAAAGGCTGAACGGGACAGTCCGCGAGAGGGTGAAGGTTCAACGTGGCTGGAGGAAACTCGGTACAAACATCGCTGAAGGCCTCAGAATCCATTACAATTTCGTGAAACCCCATGAAGCCTTAGACGGTCAGATTCCTGCACAGGCGGCGGGAATCGGAGTCGAAGGGGCGGACAAATGGCTGGGTCTGCTAAGGGCCGCAGTCAAGAAGGATAAGGCGACAAGGAATTGAGAAATCAGAAACTCAGGATTGCGTCGGTGGCCGGGTTCGTTCTCGGCATCGCGTTTCTAATTGCGGCATTCTCGGCTCCGCAGACATCAGGAGGACTCTGCTCTTGTCCCGCCCAAATCGCTGGTCAGCCTTCGAGTTGCTCGTGTGGTTATTCGCCCCTCTTTGTCCCATTCATAACGGCTGGATTCGTAGTGGTCGTCTTCTCGGCGGTCGGCATCCTGATTTCGTTTCTTCTGCACACCGCTCCAAAGGGAGAGGCGAATACCACCTCAAGGTGAAACACCCTGGGCGGAACACGTACGGACGGCACAGAACCGAACCCACGCTCAGGAATGTTAAATATCGACCGAAGAGACAACAAAAAGGCCTTTGCGAATCTGCCTGAATCACAAGTCCGCCGGCGTCAGCCCTCTCATCGCGACGATAATCCTGATAGCGATAACCGTTGTCGGCGGGGTCCTGGTGTACACCATTCTCACGGGATACATCGGCAGGTACTCAGGTTCGGATCAAGTCACGGTGTCGTCAGTGCAACTCTCCGTGGCCCCGACGGCTGGCTCAGATTCGGGCCCGGGGCTTCTTTCCGTGTCGGTGAAGGACAGCGGGACCTCTGACGTTTGGGGACTGAGTCTTAGCCTCCTCAACCTGACCAACAGCGGCGGACCCTTGAACCTCACGCTCGTCGCGGTTTCAGACCCGAACCCTATTGGGCAGGTGGGCAAGGCGGCCCCGCTCGACCCGGGCCTGACGGCGTCTGCGACCTTCTATGTGGACTGCCCGGCCTCATCGCAAACCAAGTCGTGCTCTGAGGGCAGTCCTTACCAGTTCATCGTCGACGGCACGTATGAATATCAGGTGACGGCCTTGTTTTCCGACGGCTCCACGTATGACGCGACGGGCACAGTGAGCGCTTCTTCCTGACAACTTATAAGTAAGATTCAGGTTTCGAATGTTTCTATGGACGTTTTGGGCACAGGTAGGAAGGGAGTAAGCGAGATACTCGCTGCGGTCCTGATGCTCGCGATCACCATAGTGGGTTTTGCTCTCATCGCGCCGCTCCTGGTGCAGGGTACTCAGTCGCAGGCTTCGTCGATAATCACAGATCTGAAGAACGGCCAGATAGCGGACGGCCAGTCGCTGTCTTTGGTGTATCAATACTCGAACTTCTCGACGAAGGCGACGACCCCATACGCGAACTTCGGGCTACTGAACTATGGCTCCTCGCCCATACTGGTCAAGTACATTTTCATCTTCACGAAGAGCCAGACATTTGATGTGACCGCAGTGTCCACCCTGACGGACAGTTCGGCGAGGGAAAGGATTACCACCGCTTGCAGCGAGTCGCCTCCGTATTGCCAGCTAGAACCTCAAGCCGTGTTGATGTTGCAGATAGAGCCTTCCGGCGTAACAGGTGCGCCGGCGGCTATGAACTCGAGCTCTTACGAGCTGGTGCTCTACTCGACGAGCAACCTGGCGTTCACCTTCACGGGAAGCGCTGCGTCGTGAAGATAGGGAACGGGTCCGCGCGCCGGAGACTAGCGATCTCCACAGTGCTGGGGACGATGATATTCCTCATCGTCGCCCTCGTCGTCTTTGCTACCTTCGAAGTCGTGGTGCACAATTCCCTCGCCGCCCAGCAGTCGAACCAGACGCAAGGGAACCAGCAGAACCTCAAGGAGAAAGAGAACCTTTTGGTGACGACGAACTCGACGTCCCTCTTCGTCCAGAACACCGGGTCGGGGACGTCCGTCGTGGTCGGAGTGTTCGGGGTAGACGCCACAGGGACGATCTACACAGAGAACGTCACGGTAGCAATACCGCCCTCGACTGTGGCGACGATTGATGTCGATCCTGCTTGGTTCCCATGCGGGACCCTGTGCAACACCACGGGGGTGATCACATCTCTAGGGAATGTGTTCGACGCGACCTCGGCCGCAGTCGTAGGAAACTCGGTCGGCGGCTCGCTGACCTATTCCACTTCCGGCATCAAGTTCTACAACGCTTGCGCGTCGACCTGTACGACCAACGTACCGCTTCTCGGCGATGGATATCC
>JASIEW010000011.1 GCA_030045755.1 Nitrososphaerales archaeon | reverse complement strand
ACGGGAGAGAGGTGGGGGACTACAAGCTCACCGCGCTGGGAGCGAAGAAGACCAGGCTCGACATGGTGTTCAGGGCCACATTCGACGAACGGAAGGACGTGGAAGACGGCGAGACGCTGGCTGCAGAGGGCCGCGCGCACTGGAAAGAGTACGCGAAGTTCTTGCACCGCGACTACGAGGCTGCCCAGAACAGACGGGCCGGGTAGCCGACCGATTCGGCATCTTGCGCCCCCCGGGCAACGTTATTGAATCGGAGCCTGCCTCCCCTCCACGTGGCGTACAGTCACCTCCACACCACCCTCACCAAGGGCAACCTGTGGCTCTATGTCCTCGCGGAGTTGTCGGCGGGAGAGTGCACGCCTGCCGAGCTTAGGGCCCGCGTCGGGGCGAAGTACGGCTTCGCGCCTGCGGCGATCACGTTCTACACGGTCATCTACAGGTTGAGGCGAGAGGGACTGGTCAGGCGTTCATCTGACAGGTTCAGGTCGGCCTATTCGGTCACGGCCGCGGGCAGGACCGAGCTTTCAAAGGCCGTCGAGTACCTAGCAGAGGTGCGGGCGAAGCTTGAGGCGACCTAGAGCCGTGCGGCCGCGCGCACAGAGCGCTCTACGAATGTGTACGAGGCCAGGACAGCTACTAAGACGACGCCCCACCAGGTCAGGCCGATGATGGAAAGGACAGCGAGTATCAGGAGCCTCTCGCTCCTCTCGCCTATCCCGACGCCCGACAGAGATATCCCCAGAGCGTCCCCCTTCGCCCTTGCGTATGACACAAGCAGGCTCGCGGACAGGGCGACCAGCGTCGCAAACGGGTTGGCGCGGCCGCCCAGCAGTATCCCAGCGAACACGGCCACCTCGCCCACTCTGTCCAGCGTAGAGTCTAGGAACGCGCCCTTCTTGGAAGTCCTCCCGGTGACCCTGGCGACCGCACCGTCGACGATGTCGAACCAGCCCGCGACGAGTATCAGAAGGCCTCCGACGAGCTCTCCATGAGGGGCCGTGGCGTATGCAAAGCCGGAGAGCACCATTACGACCAGGCCGACGAGCGTCCAGGCCGTGGGGACGGGCGCGAGTCTCGCGAACCATCTCCCGACCTTCCCTAAGCTCGCATCCAACCTGGACCTCAGCCTGTCGAGCACATGCCCGCCTTCACGTGCCAATCTTATATACGGTCGGGCCCGTTCGAGCTTTTCGCCTTGGGCCGGGTGGACAAAGGAGTCGGCTGCGACGTGTCGGGCTGCAGCAACAAGGCGGAGCGGTCCCTGAGCAGGGGCGACATCGGGAGCAGCGGCCTCAGCGTCGGCGGGACGGGGAGGAGGGTCTATCTCTGCCACGAGCACTACAAGGTCTGGAAGAAAGCGACAAAGAAATCGAGATCTCTGGAAAGGGCCAGATGGTAGGAGAGGGCTGCGGGTGAAGATACTCCAGATGCACGCCGACTACATCGAGTACAAGCCGGTCAAGAAAGAGATCTCCTCGGCCGAGGAGATCGACCCCAAGCCGGTGAAGGAGGCGGAGGTCGTCGTGCTGTTCACCGCGGTCGAGAAGGGAGACGACGCGACCGTCTCGAAGAACGCGATGCGCGAGGCGAAGCAGTTCGTGGACAAGCTCGGGGTCGACCGAGTCATGATCTATCCGTTCGCCCATCTCAGTCAGAACCTGGCAAGGCCGTCGGAGGCGCTGGACGTCCTCCTTGCCATGGAAGCCGAGGCGAGGGCTCTGGGCCTCGTCACCATGCGTGCCCCGTTCGGCTGGACCAAGGCCCTCGAAATCAAGGTCAAGGGACATCCGCTCGCAGAGATGTCCAGGTCGTACGGTCCTGCCAATGGGTCGCAGTCCAGGCCTCCTGCGGAGGTCGTCTCGGTCAAGCCCGAGCCGTCTGAGCGCGAGGCGCTTTCGCGCATCAAGAAGAGCGACTTCGGGAGCCTGCCCGACTCAGACCACAGGTCGATCGGGGAGAGGCTAGACCTGTTCACCTTCCAGGAGCCGTCCCCAGGGATGGTCTACTGGCACGACAAGGGCCTCAGGCTGAGGAACATCCTCATCGATTTCCTTCGGAAAGAGCTCACCGAGAGGGGATACCAAGAGGTGAGCACCCCTGCCCTCGCCAACACGGTCCTCTGGAGCGTGAGCGGGCACAATGCGCACTACAAGGACAACATGTTCATCTCGAAACTCGGAGACGAGGAGATGGGGATGAAGCCGATGAACTGCCCGTCCACCTTTCTGATCTACAAGTCGAGGAAGTGGTCTTTCCGCGAGCTGCCTGTCAGGTATGCCATCTTCGACTCGCTCTACAGGAACGAGCTCAGCGGGGTAGCGAGCGGCCTGTTCAGGGTGAAGGTCCTGACCCAGGACGACGCGCACATCATAGCGACGGAGGAGCAGGCGGAGAAGGAGCTCTCGGACATGCTCGACCTGATGAAGAAGGTCTACGGCATCTTCCGTCTCGAGTACAGGGTCAAGATATCCACGAGGCCGGACGAGTCCATGGGGAGCGACGAGGAGTGGCAGAGGGCGACCGACACCCTGGTCAGGGTCGTCAAGGGAATGGGCATGGCCTACGAGTTCAAGGCGAAGGAGGGGAGCTTCTACGCCCCCAAGATAGACGTGGACATCAAGGACTCCCTCGGACGGGAGTGGCAGTGCGGCACATTCCAGCTCGACCTCCAGATGCCGAAGCGATTCAAGCTCGTCTACACCGGCTCCGACGGCAAGGAGCACACTCCGGTCGTCCTCCACAGGACGATTCTCGGCTCCCTGGAGAGGTTCATCGGCGTGATGCTCGAGCACTACGGCGGCACGCTGCCCGTGTGGCTCTCCCCGGTGCAGGCAAGGGTGCTCCCGCTCAGCGACGAACACGTCGCGTACGCCAGGAAGGTCCTGCAGCAGGTGTCGTCTCAAGGGATAAGGGCCGAGGGCGCCTTCGAACAGGGGACGCTCGGCGCGAAGGTCAGGGACGCCTCGATGTTGCGGATCCCCTTCGTCATAATCGTGGGGGCCAAAGAAGAGTCCGCGGGCACCATCGCAATCAGGACCAGGGAGCGCAAGGAGCGCTTCGGCCTGACTGTCGATCAGTTCGCCGCCGAGGTGAAAGAGGCCTGCGCGAAGTACGAGTGACCCCTACTTCCCCTTCGCGACGAGCGCGGTCAGCTCGTTCATGAACCTCGCCGCGGCCGCGGCAGTGATGCCGCTGTCGTAGTGCGGGCTCACCTCCATGATGTCGAATGCGACCAGCGTCTTTCCTTCGAGCGCGTAGATGTAGTCGATGAGTGTCCGAGGCGACAGGCCGCCCGTCTCGGGAGTGCCCGTCCCCGGGGCGTATGAGGGGTCCAGACCGTCGATGTCGATGCTGACGTAGACCCTGTCGAAGCGCCCGCAGAACTTCTTGAACGCCCTCATGCTTTCGGCGCTGCCTGCCTCATTAGGCGAAGCGACGTACCCGAGTTTCTCGGAGAGCTTCCACTCTTCCTTTGTGGCCGCTCTCCCGCCTATGTGAGCGACGTTCGAGGGGCTGACCTCTTCCGTTACCCTCCTGAGATAGCAGGCGT
>JASIEW010000096.1 GCA_030045755.1 Nitrososphaerales archaeon | reverse complement strand
GCGGCGAAGACTGTGGCCTGGTCCATCCTCGTCGAGAGCGACAGGAGCAGCATGGCGTCCTTGTCCGTGAGTTCCACCACGAAGAGAGTCGCGGCGATGGCTGCGAACGACGAAAGGAACTCGGCCGTTAGGACCACCTTGTCGTTCCGCCGCGCGGTGGTCCGTTGAAGCGAAAAGGGCGATGCGAACGGCGGCCTACTTGGGCGGCTCGGCCGTGGCCTTCTTTGGCTTCCATGGTGTGAGGAACGCGAAGATAGCGAACAGCACGAGCACGAGAGTGGCGAAGATTGCCAGGGTGGTGTGATGCCTCCCCAGCACGTATAGAGAGGCAGGGACCAGCAGCATCGCGATTATCCCCAGGTTTCGCAGCGTCATCACGGCCTCGAACCTGAACTGCGCGGACAGGAGGAAGCTGAAGACGACGAGGAGCGTGGGAAAGACCAGATTGTACCTGCCCACCAGGAAGTCCGTCACGCCGCCTACGGGGCCTGCGGAGTATATGGCGAAGATGAAGGCCAGCACGAAACTCGCCACTGCCATCTTGATCAGCATGTTGCTTACCGCGGAGACCTTCTGCTGCCGGCCCTTCTCGTCGGTGGAGTCGACGTCCAAGGCGATGCCGACGAACACGGCGAGGATGCCCGCTGAGAAGACATAGGGGCTCCTCGTCACCGTCAGGTAGACGGTGGAGGGCAGTATTGCCGATATCCCGCCCGCGACCCAGAGCGCAAGGCCGTACACTCCGGCGACCAGGAAGGGGACGAGGTAGAGTATGGCCGAGGCGTCTTGGAGAGTATCCCGGTTCGCCATTGCTCTGGTCGCGCCGACTCATGTGGCCTTAAAACTGTTGCCCGACGTGGTTCTGGATACTCTTCGGTTGACGAGGTCCCAACCAAGCGTCTTCCCCTCCTTGCTCCTCGGCCAAGCCAACAGGGAACCAATGAAGAGAACCAAAGTCATGACGCTCTCTCTATCGGAAACATAGCCCCGAACAGCCCCATAGGAAATGACATATGACAACCCCGACTAGGAGCACGCCATCAGTGATGGGGAGAATGAAGAAGGCGTCGACCAACGATGAGTCCAAGTCCGGAGTATGACCGCGTAGGGTCAGACCAGACACGGGCGATTCTCGCGGGTTTTGTAGTGGCGAGCATCTTCGCGTATATCGCAGTAAAGGCCCAAGAAGCAGCCCTAAGCACCAGCCAGAAAGCAGTAACCTTCGGGCCGCCCTTTTCATTTCCCGGACACGACCCGCTCTACATAGGCTTCGGCCTTGGCTTCCTATACGCGGCGGACATCCTGACCTTCTCATTCTAACTGCTCCTGCTCATGCGGGCGTATTCTGTAGACAACCCAGACTTCCCCGACAAGGTATACCCCACGTTTTGGAGATGGAAGTCAACACGCGGCTCTGTCGTAGACAACCAAGAGTTGGCCAAACGCCGGAGAGAGTTGGCTAACGTGGTGTTTCTCTGGGGGATTAGAATCCTGATTTTGATTGGGATTTTCGCTGTCGCCCGAATTGTGGAGTATACAGCGCTCGGGGGTTCTTGGATTCTATAACAGTCAACCGCGACTGCACAATCTGAAATTCCGTAGTTTTGGGGGGCCTCGGTCGCTGGGTTACCGAAGATTACCCGGAGCCCCCGACGTGCCACCAGGTCAGGGGCCCGCCGTCGTGCGTCCGAAGGTCAGGTACGCGGTATGGCCCACCATTATGCCCGAGGGTCTGGTCATCCCGACTCTCGCCTCGAGGTGGCGCAGCAGTATTTCGAGGGACTCGATCCCCACGAAGCCCTCGTCCCTCATCTTGGCCACCAACTTCTCGGCCTGGTTCGTCGTCGGCGTGATCGCGACCATGGGAGCAGAGGGCTTCAGGCTCTCCCTCATGCTGTGGACGACCTCCCATGGATCGCCCACGTCCAACACGCCGGCGTCCATGCCCCTCTCTTGGAAGCCGTTCTTGGAATCGCCCGAAACGAACGTGACGAAGGGCGAAAGGCCCAGCTTGGCGACGTTCCTCTTGGCGACGTCCTGGAACTCAGGGTTGAGGTCGTACGTGTAGACCATCCCGCCTGGCTGCACGAGATAGGCCAGGAGCGTGGTGGTCGCGCCGCTGCCCGTGCCTGTCTCTATCACTCTCGAGCCCGAGTGGACGCCCAGCTTCACGACGATCAGGCCCAGGTCCTTCGGATAGACCACCTGCGTCTTCCTGGACGCCTTCATGACCAGGTCCTCTATCGTAGGCTTCAGGATGACGAGCTCGTCGCTCAGAGTGGTCAGGACCCTCGCTCCGTACTTCGTGCCCACCAGGGCGGAGACGTCCAGGATGCCCAGGTGGGTGTGGAGCTTCGGCGTGTCCTTCGGGCGGACCAACCATCTCCTCTTTCTGTCCCTGTACACGAGTATCAGAGAGTCCTCGGCTATCAGCTCATCCGCTCCGCCGTGCTGAATCTCCGCCAGTGCCGACACCCTTCGCCTAGGCGCGCCACCAGTCGTATCTGAGGAAGTCTATCGACTTCTCCCCCTGTGGTATGGCGACGATGAACTGCTTTCTCACGGTGGTCGCGAGCCTGCCCGACCTGACCAGAGAAGTGGCCGTCACGGTGGCTTCCGGATTCACCACCTGGACGATGTAGGGCGCATGGTCGATGCCCGGGCCGTGCTCGTACACTGCGAAGTCCGACCCGAACTTTATCCCGGGGGCGACGACGTAGCCCGCCTCCCTCAGTCTCTTGTACACGACGAACTTCTCCGTGAACTCGGTGTACGAAGACTCGCACACCTCTCTGAGCTTCTTCGGGGCGAGTTCCTTGCCAGAGGCGTCCTCGATGTCGAGCACCTTCTTCGTCATGAGATAGTATGCCTCCATGAGGTCGAGGATGAGGGGGGCGTCGAACTCGAAGTCCTTCGGCTTCGGTATCCCCAGGGGCTTGCCGTAGTATCCCTCCTTGAACAGGCGTCTGGACGCCTCCAGGTCCCAGATGACTATCCTGTTTTCGAAGAGCCTGCCAACGGCCCTGCGCTTGGGCATTCTACAGTCCGAGCGCGAGGATGGTGCTCGCGTCCGCCGCAGCCAGCATTGCGTCTGAGCAGTTCTCTATCGACTCGAGGACCTC
>JASIEW010000095.1 GCA_030045755.1 Nitrososphaerales archaeon | reverse complement strand
GGGCGGCCCTTCCTGTGCCGCCGTAGACAATCAGGTGCTCAGGGTCCTTGGCGACCTCCGAGTCTAGATTGTTCATGAGCATCCTCAAGGCTGCCTCCTGGTGCCAACTCTTGCAGGAGAGCGAAGACCCTCTTGGCGCCCTTATCTCGTGTTTCTGCACGTGGCTTTGGATGCCGCATGGCGATTTAAGACTTCGAGCCCTAAGATGCTGATCCGACCGGTAAGCCTTATGGGACTATGCGCAACTTCAGCCAGCGTGAAGTCTCCGGACCTGGCTTTGGTCAACATCGGGGAGCTGGTGACGTGCGCGGGAGACACTCAAGACGACCCCTTGGGAGTCATCGAGGGGGGCGCAGTTGTCGTCCAGGGAGGAAAGGTCGTGTGGGTCGGGACGACCAAGAAACTGCGACAGGCTTCCTTTCGGAAGCCTGCAAAGCTGATTGATGCAGAAGGAGCTCTGGTATACCCCGGGCTGGTCGACCCGCACACCCATCTGGTCTTCGCAGGAACCAGAGAGGATGAGCTGGAAAGGAAGGTTGCCGGCGAGAGTTACACGCAGATACTTGAGTCGGGAGGAGGCATCTCGAGGACCATCAGAGACACGCGCGGAGCTTCCGTCTCGAGGATAGTGGACGAGTCGAAGAACCGACTCTCGCAGCTTCTCAGAGGGGGCGTCACGACCGTTGAGGTGAAGACAGGATACGGACAGAGTCTAAAGGAGGAGCTCAAGATGCTCAAAGCAATCAGGAAGCTGGCGGACTCCGTTGACGTTGGCATCGTGCCCACGTTCCTCGGTCTGCACGCCAGACCCCCTGAGTTCAAGCAAAGCGCGAGTTTCGTGGATTATGCCGTCAGGGAGATGCTCCCCGGCATTTCCAGTTGCCCTCTGAAGCCCAGGTTCTCCGACTGCTTCTGCGAAGAAGGAGTCTTCTCGCGCGAGGAGTGCGCGAGATATCTCGGCGCCTCGGCAAGATTGGGATTCGACCTGAAGATTCACGCCGATGAGTTCATGAGCTCAGGAGGGGCGTCGCTGGCTGTTCAAATGCGGTGTGTGTCCGCGGACCACCTGGGGCACAGCGCAGGGGAGGACTTCGACGCGATGGCGAGGGCCGGCGTGGCCGCGGTCCTCCTCCCGGCGACTTCTCTGTATTCTGGGATAAGGTTCGCCGACGCGAGGAGAGTCATCGACTCCGGCTGCTCGGTGGCCCTAGGCACAGACCTCAGTCCGAACTCGTGGATAGAGTCGCCGCAGTACGTCATGAGCCTGGCGTGCACGGGGATGAAGATGACGCCGGCCGAAGCCCTTCTCGGTTTCACGAGGAACGCAGCCAAGGCTTTGGGAAGAGAGGACGTCGGCTCAATCAGGGTGGGCGCTTCGGCAGACTTCGTAGTCAGCTCCTTGGCGGGATACAGATTCCTGCCCTACAGAGTGGGCGGGGACTACGTGAGGATGGTTTTCAGAAGAGGCCGAAGAGTGACGGGAGTCGCAGCCTAAGGGACTCTTCCTGACTCGACGTTCTTTGCGAGCCTCTCTATCTCGTCTGACTGCGAACGGTCACCCTTGAGAAGGGGCGACGACTCACGGATCGCTTTGCAGAACTCCTTGGTGTGCTGCGAGATTCCGATTTCATCTGATCCTAGTACGTTCGAGGCGCAGATCATCTCTATGGCGAGGATCCTGGACACGTTCCTGGCGACGGCCAGGGCCTTCATCCCTGCGTTGACGCCGTGACTGGCATGGTCCTCGGTCCCGCTGGACACGTTCGCGGGATAGGCCGACTGAGGATAGATCTGCTTGGCATTGTCCGCCGTTAGAGCCGTCGCAGTGTATTGGAGTATCATCAGCCCTGACTCCAGGCCAGGCTTTCCCGCCATGTACTTGGTCTCTGTCGGCGTACGCGAGAGGAGGAGGTTGGTCCTCGAGAGCGAGATGACTCCAAGGTAGGACATGGTTATCGCAAGCAGGTCCAAGACCATGGCGACTGGTTGAGCGTGGAAGTTCCCTCCGTGGAGCACGGTCCCGTCCTCGACCAGGACTGGATTGTCCGACACCGAGTTCATTTCGCCCGTGACTATCTTCTCGGCGAAATCCAGCGCGTCCTTGAGCGAGCCGTGGACCTGTGGAACGCAACGCAGGGAGTAGGGGTCTTGGGGAACCGGCTCGGGCCTTGTCCTCTGGCTGTCCTTGAGGAACGCCTTCAGCTTCTTGGCGACGTATTCCTGGCCGCCGTCGACCTTCACGCCTATCAGGCGCTCGTCGAACCATTGTGAGCAGGCTCCTAGGACCTCGCAGGCCAGCGCGACTGATGAGTTAGCCGCCTCGAGGAGGACCTTGCCCCTGTTGACCGCGACACAAGCCAAGGCGGTCGTGAAGCAAGTCCCATTGATCAGCGCGAGACCCTCTTTTGCCTGGAGGGTGATCGGCTTGGTCTTCGACAGAGCCAGGGCGCGCTTCGAATCCATCAGCCTCCTACGATAGTACGCCTTCCCCTCCCCAACCATCGTCAAGGCCATGTGGGCCGAAGGCGCGAGGTCGCCGCTCGCCCCGAGCGAGCCGAATTCTGGTACCAGCGGGGTGACTCCCCTGTTGAGCAACTCCAAGAGAGACTCCGCGACATCCACCCTTGCCGCGCTGTTGCCTCTCAGCAGGTTGTTCAGACGGATCAGCATGGCTGCCCTGACGACCTCCGAAGGCATCGGATTGCCCACCCCGTTCGCGTGGCTCCTGATCAGGTTGAGCTGCAACTCCTTGAGGTTGCCTAGTCTGACAGCCTTGCTGGAAAGAGACCCGAACCCGGTGTTGACGCCGTAGACGATCTCGCCGCGGGCTAGCTTCTGTTCTAGCAGCGTACGGAACTTCTCCATTCTTCTGAGGCTCGAAGCGCCGATCCTCACCTTCCCGCCATTCTCAGACACTTCGATTGCCGATTCAATTGTGAGGGACTGGCCGTCGAGCGTTACAGGCACGAGGCGTCTGCCCAAATCAGCCAGCCTAATATGTTGCGCACACTTTATGTCGAGTCGGCACAAGCTCGCGACGTTGAGGACGCCAGGCAAGTACAGCCCTCCGAAGTACAGCGATCCTAATGACCTCAGACTCGTCCAGATGGTGAGGCCGGCTGAAGCTCGCGTGCCCAACGCGCTGAACATCCTCGGCATCCCTTTCGACGGGGCGGTGCTCGGAAGGAAGGGAGCCGCCGAAGGGCCTTCCGGCATTCGCCGTGCCTTGTCTGGTTTCTCTAACTACAACCTCGAGCTGAAGATCGGCACCGAAGGCAGCGAGGTCTTCGACTTGGGAGATCTCTCGGTGTACGATGACGACGTCCTCAAGACTCACTCGGGAATCGAGGACGAAGTTGGCCGCGACATCAGCGACGACTCGCTGCTCGTCATCCTCGGAGGAGACAACAGCGTCTCGCTTCCTGCCATCAGGGCCTATGCAAAGAAGTTCGACGAAATCGGACTGGTGGTCATCGACTCACACCTCGACCTCAGGGGGAAGATAGAGGGGAAGCCCACCAGCGGCTCGTCTTACGGGCTGGCGATGGAGGAAGTGGGAGGACTGGACCCCCGACGCGTAGTCGAGGTCGGAATCCACGGTTTCCTCAACTCGAAGAAGTACGCGGACAAAGCCGGACGGCTAGGCGTCAGCGTCTTCACTGCCTCCGATGTAAGGAAAGAAGGACCCGCCGAAGTCGCGAGGATGGCCTACAAGACTGCGAGCAAGGGGGCCCGGGCGGTGTATCTGAGCGTCGATCTCGATGCGGTCGACCTGTCGTACGTCTCAGGCGTGAGCGCCCCTAGCGTCGGAGGGATCAGCGCTCAGGAACTCTGCGAAGTCGCGTACAGCATCGCCAAGGAACGGAAGGTGAAGTGCGCGGACCTGGTAGAGACCGCCCCTTCACTGGATCCGACCGGAAGATCGCCAGTCGTTGCCGCGACCGCGCTAGTCTACATGCTCGCAGGGTTCAGGAAACGGTACTCGGGCGCGAGCAATTCTAAATAATGTTGGCTAACGTCGGCGCACCGGTGTCCTTGTGAAAGCGGTTCATGTCGTCTCTCCCACGAACATAGCTCTCGTCAAGTATTGGGGGAAGCACCCCTCCTATCCAGGCCTCTTCATCCCCACGAAGAGCTCTGTATCCTTCAACATCGCAGCGTTCACGACGACGACACAACTCAGGGTGGAGAAGGGAAAGGGCGGGATAGAGTTCAAGCTCAACGGGAAGGGCGTCTCCAGGGGCAGCCCCGAACTGTCTTACGTGCAGGAATTC
>JASIEW010000094.1 GCA_030045755.1 Nitrososphaerales archaeon | reverse complement strand
GTGTTTGTAGGGAGGTCAGCCGGGAAGTCGCACGCCTTCCTCGCAGCCTCGCGCGTCCAAGGCAAGGGACTGGTCAGATTTGCGAAGGCAGAGACGCTCGAGCGGCCGGCCAAGGGAGTCACGGCGGTCTCCTTCCACGGACCTGCCCAAGTGGTCTGTCTGGGCAGCAGCGCGGGCTCCCAGACGCTGGCCAGGGTCGCCTTCGCTCCGAGGGCGCAGGAGCTCTCCAAAAAGCTGACCACCCCTCTCGAAGCCTACGACCCTACCAGTGGCTCCTGGTCGAAGGTCGGCTCGCTGCGGGTCCTCCCGACCATGTCATTCGAAGCCACCCTCGCGCCAGGGGACTGGAAGGCGTTCAGGGTCTCTGCTTAATAATCGAAGTAGCGCGCGAGACGTTCGCTTGGGTCGCACCACGGTAACCGCAGGCGCCGGGATACTCGTCGAGACCGAGGGTAGGCGGTTCGTCCTCGATCCGAGAGCCCCTGTGAAGTCCGGGTACGCTTTCGTTTCCCACGCCCATGTCGACCATGTCCACGTCGCGTCCAAGGACGAGCGCGTCATCGCGTCTCCTGAGACCAGAGACCTCGCGAGGGCGAGGGGCTTCGAGCTGGGCGCCACGGTGGAAGGGGTCGAGGGCGTGGAGCTGCTAGACTCTGGACACATACTCGGGTCCCGCGCCATAGCCATAGGAGACGAGCTGTTCTACACGGGCGACGCTTCAGGGAGGGCGCGCGCCTTCCTAGGAAAGTGCAGGACGAAGAAGGCGAAGATACTCGTGACGGAGACGACGTATGGAAGCCCTGAGTACGAGTTCCCACAGACGGCCAAGCTCGTCAGGGAAGTGAACGGCCTGATTTCAGCCGCGTATGACCGTGGGACTCCGGTCGTGCTCATGGGATACCCGCTCGGGAAGGCGCAGCTGCTCGCCTATCTGTTCCCCAGCTGGGAGCCGATGTTCTACCACCAGAGCGTCGCGGATATGAACAAGATCCACGTCGACCACGGGGTCGAGCTGAAAAGTGCGGCCACCTTCGACCCGAAAACGGACTCCGACTCCCTTCCCAACGGTCCTTGGGTCATGGTCGCGCCGATGTCGAGCGGTCGAAGCAAGCTGATGGCCCATCTAAAGAAGAAGCACGGGGCCCTGCTTGTCGCTTTCAGCGGGTGGGCGGTCAGGCCCGGATACTCTTCGTCCATCGGATCGGACTACTCGTTCCCTCTCAGCGACCACTGCGACTACCGCGAGCTGGTCGAGCTGGTGCGGGCCGTCGCCCCCGAGGCTGTCTACACCACTCACGGCTTCGCCCGAGAGTTTGCCTCTGACCTCCGAAAGATGGGCTTCGATGCCCGCCCCCTCGCTCCGTATCAGAGGTCCATCTCTGAGTTCGCGGTCTGAAAGAGAGGAGCTGGCGCAGACGAGCCAGGCCATGGACAAGGTCGGGACCCGGTCGGCCAGTCCGAAAAAGCTGAACCTTAAGTCCAGGCTTGAGAAAGAGGCGGGCACATGAAGCTCGACCTTCACGACTTTGTGGCAAAGGGACTGAAGTTCGCGGTAGTCGGCGCCATCGGGACCGGCGTCAATCTCGCCGTTCTGTTCATCCTAGTCCAGTACTTCAACGTCTGGTATCTTGCCGCGGAGTTGGTCGCTGTGGCGATCGCGTTCGCATCGAACTACATAGGGAACATATTCATCGGCAACATCAAGGTCAAGGGGATCAACTCCCAAGACGCCGCGGCCTGAGACTGGCCGTCGCGACCGCCCTATTCCACGTTGAGGAACAGCGGCCTTCCGTCAAGGTCCTCTTCCGCCCACTGGCCCGTCGGTGGCCTTTGGCCAAGGAGGTCGACTCTCTTGACCCTGACGAGGAACGCGAGGCCTTTGGTCATGGGCTTCAGCAGCGCCAAGTCTTCCTCGTCCAGGCCGGCGACCCCGGCCACTTCGAGCATGTCCGTGGGGACGAAACCCCGTTCCTTCCTCAGCGCTTGGAGCCTGCGCGCGAGGTCTCTGACCAGGCCCTCGGCTATCAGCTCCTGGTCCCTGGTCTTGGCGAGCGCGACGAATGTGCCGTCCTTTTCGGCCACCTCGAACCCCTCGTCCGGCACGAAGTCGAGCGCGAAGGCCGAGACCGGGACTTCGACAGGACCCGCGCTGGTCTCTGCCCTGACCGGGCGTCCCAAGGTGTACGCGGCATAAGCCTCGTCCCCTTCCAAAGGCTTCGCGACGCGCAGTACTTCGCGCGACTTCTCCTTGAAGAGCGCGCCTATCCTGGCGGGGTTTGGTCTGAGCGAGAACCTTGCCGGGAATTCGCCGGTGGAGCCGGTCACCACTACGTTCTTGACGTTGCAGAGCGAGGCAGTGGTCGACCTCGCTCCTGTCGCGGTCCTCTTGGACTCTGCCGGAACCAGGACTGTCAGAGCCCTCAGCGGCCACCTCCTCTTCAGCCTCGCCTTGGTCCTGGCTGAGTTGCACGCCTCCTCCACCGCCAGAGCGAAATCCACTCTCTCCTCGGCCGCCGGCCACCCTTTCGGTCCCCGGCCCGTCGCCTTCTGGGCCAGCAGCGGAGAGGACCACCGCTTCCTGGCGAAGACCTCCTGGTGCAGGAACTCGGTGGCGAAGGGCACTATCGGGTGCAGCATCTCATCGGATCTCCTGAGCGAGTGGCCCAGGACCGCGTAAATCACGAGCCTCCGCTTCTTGCCTTCAGGGTCCTCATTCCAGAGCTCGTTCCTGACAAGCCGAACGTAGGATTGACTGGCTGTCGAGATTACGAACCGCTCCATCGCGCGCGCCGCCTCGTTGTATCTGCATCTGTCATACGCCGTGACGACAGTCTTCTCCGTCTCCGACAGCTTGGAGAGCAGCCATCTGTCCACCTGGGTCAGCAACCCGGTCTTCATGGCCCACTCGAGCGTGTGCTTCCAGGGGTCGTAGCCGTCGACGCTCCCGTTCTGGGCGAGATACACGTGGAGATGGTAGAGCGTGCTGAGGACCTGGTACGGCCTCCCCGCCGCTTCCTTGAGGTCGAGGCTCACGGAGTCCTCTGGCGGGGCCTTCGATATGACGTAGAACCTGGTCACGTCCACAGAGCTCGACTTCAGGAGGTCCAGGCCCTGGATCACGTTTCC
>JASIEW010000093.1 GCA_030045755.1 Nitrososphaerales archaeon | reverse complement strand
GAGCGATATCACGATGCCCAAAGGAAGGCCTATGGCGACGCAGATCGCATAGACGTACCAGACCCTGACGAACGAGTACCCGAGGGACAGCAGGACGAGCCCTTCTGCGGAAGCGACCTGCCCCAGGGAGGGGATGTTCATCACGCTGAGGTCTCCGGACCTTGCGACGCTGCTGGCGAGAAGGATGAAGAACAGCGCCAGGAATATGAGGACCGCGTACTTGAGCCCCCTCCTGAACCTCGTTATGGAGGACGTGAACCGCGTCACGCCACTGCCCTGCGTGATGAGGAAGAGCTTCGAGACGCTCTTCTGGTTTACCCAGGAGTAGAACCTGTTTATCGGGTCGCTGTGCTTCTCCCTCGGCTCTTCCATCATCTTGAACTTCTCCGACCAGAGCGCGAACTCTCTGAGGAAGAGGTACCTCCACACGACCACGGCCACGACGATCCCCGCGATCATGAGGACGTAGTTCCCGTAGTCGTTCGGCGTCGTGATGAACTGGTTCACGCCCACGCCTATGCCGTAGCCTATGGGGATCCTCGTGTTTCCGACGGCTATGATCTCGCTGGCCACCAGGAAGAAGAGGCCGACCGCCCACGAGGTCTGGGCGTTGTAGGCGATCCTGCTCAACGACGCCGGGACGTAGAGAGACTTGACGCGCTGCCATGTGCTGGCCCCCGACATGTTCAGCAGGTCCGCGTAGTCCTGTGGAATCGCCCTCACCGCTTCGTAGACCCCGAAGGCGATGTTCCATGACATGCTCGTGAATATCAGGGCAATGACCGCAAGGTTGGCTCCCACCCAGTTGGGCAGGATTCCGTAGATGCCGTCTATCACGGGGGGGAAGAACCCGAGTATGGGTATCGACTGGAAGATGTCGAGGAGGGGGAGGATCACGCTCTCGGCCCTGCTGCTCCTCGCGGCCCAGATCCCGACCGCGAGCGCGAAGACTATGCTCAGCCCGAGGGCGAGAATCATCCTGACCCAGGAGACTAGAATGTCCACTGCCACGAGGCCGAACTGAAGCGCCACCGTGAGACCTTCGAAGGGCGACCCGAACTCGCGGTTTATTTACGGATTCTCGCCATCTATCATGCCGCGGCCGTCCGGCGCCTACTTCAGGTCACTTGATGTAAGGCGTGCTCGACGAGTCGAACCTTCCGACCGTCTCGAACTCCCTCTTGTCCCTGAAGCCGCCGAGGTCGCGCAGCTCTGGGAAGAACTGGTCCAGGGGCCTCACGGCCATCTCGGCCGCGACGTGCTCGTCGCCGAGGAACTCCGAGGTTATCTTCTTCGACAGCGCCCTCACCTCCCTGTCGCTCGTGTATCCAAGGCTGTGCAGGTACTCGTGCAGCAGTATCATGAAGACGTAGGAGTTGCGGTCGACCTTAGTCTTCGAGAACCTCTCGACGACTCGCAGGATGTTCCGGTTCATCACGATCGCGTTCGAGCCCATCTCGTGATACGCCCCCACGTCGTTCGATATGTCCCCCAGGACCAGCGTCAGGCCGGCCCTGTGCATCCCGAGGCTCCTCTCCGTCGCTCTCTTCACCATCTCGAAGATGTCGTCGAAGCCCTGAGCCGAGGACAGCGTCTCTCTGTTGTCGGAAGAAGTCATGGTGGAATGAGCCGGCCCTGGTAAATAAAACAACCTGTGCCTGCGGCTACGGCTTCATCATCCTGACGCTCAGGACTCCGTTTCGATACTCGCTGTCCAGCCCGGCCGAGTCGACCCTGCACGGGAGCTGCATCCTGACCTGCAGGTCCCGTCCCTCTATCCTGACCTCTCCGTCCACGACGCTGACCCGAATCTCGTCCGCCTCACTTCCCGGAACGTCTAGGACGGCTATCACGCAGTCCATCCTCTCGATTATCTCGCAGCGTTCGTTCTTGGAGGGGTTCCATCCGGCTTGATACGGGCCGTCGATGAGCTTCTCGGCCCTCTGTATGAGGTCCTCCATCTCGCTTTCGAACCTCTCTTTTTCCGTGTAGGTCATATCTTCCCAGACTCCACAGCGGCGAGCGCCTCAGCCAGGACCCTCGTGACCATCGTTATCACCAGCGCGCCCTTGGCCGATGGCCTGTACGCCGCGCCCTTGCCTTCGTGGACCAGCAGCCCGCTCCTTACCATCGGGGCCACGCAGTCCTGCACGAGCTTCGGGTTGACTCCGACCTGGAGGAGCTCGGTGAACCTTGTCTCTGGGCTCTTCATCAGCTGGATCATCAGTCTGAGCCTCCTCTCGTTTGAAGCGATGGAGAAGATCTCGACGAGCTCTCCCAGCAGCGGCTCCGCCGTCTCGAGGTCAGCGTTCCCCTCCACCCCCGGCTGTAGCAGAGGGACGGAGACGACCGTCCGGCCGTCCTTCGTGATGACCAATCTGGCGGACATCGCATGCCCACTTACCTATCAGTAATCACCTATTTGAACTTACCATATGCTAATCACATCGGACCTGCAGCCACGGCAGGGCGCGGCGCTATGCCATGGACTTGCCGCACTTCTCGCAGAAGAGGAGCGGCTTGTCGAACACGGTCCCGCACGACGGGCAGGGATACTTGGGCTTCCCTCTTCCCTCGCGGGGAGGCTTGCCCCTGACGCTCCGCCTTCCCAGCACGACTGCGATCTCGACCATGGTGACTATGGGGATGAATATCACGACGTCAAGGAGCGGACCCCCGTCCGGCGTCAGGAAGAGCCCCGTGACCACCCAGATCAGGAACCATATGATCACCCTGTTCCTGGAGAAGAAGTCGGCCTCGATTATCTGGAGCCTGATCAGGGTGTAGACGAAGACGGGGCTCGTGAACGAGACCCCCGTGGCCCCGATGATCAGGAAGACCACGTAGTAGAACGATGCGGCGTCGATGTAGAACGCGATTCCGGACGCCTGGAGGAACGGGGCGAGCGCGATTATGAGGAACTTCGCGAGGACGTAGTAGCCGAACAGGAGCCCTACTACGAACAGGATCGAGGACGAGGTGACGAAAGGATAGATGAGCTTGCGCTCGT
This sequence comes from Nitrososphaerales archaeon, assembly GCA_030045755.1. Next base: position 4,705 of record JASIEW010000093.1, on the reverse strand, counting down.
CCTCCTTGAGCGCCGGGTCGACGAACTTGTAGGTCTCGTACGCGAGTATGGGCATCTCGAAGGCGAGCGCCAGGATGATGGAGGCTACGAAGTAGATCTCCATCCCTTCGCCGATCCCGCCTGCCGCTATGAGAGTCCAGGTCTTGGGGAGCAGGTAGGAGTGCACTTGGCCGAGAAACCACGCGACGACCGTTCCAGTGAGGAACTGCAGGTTGATGTACTGGCCTGGGTTCTCGAAAGCGTGCACTGGGTTGACCGGTGCGAGCATCACGATGAGAAGGATGATCAGAAAGCTGATCGCGACTACCTTCAGCCTCTGCCTGAGCTCTTTGATGTGCTCAGCAAAGGGAAGCCTGCCGAGGAACAATCTGAGGCCGGGCCGCCGGACAGTCTGCTTTATCGGTTAGGTTGGGACTCTCTGGGCCAATAGGCAGGCCTATGCCTGTGGCTTGGCCTTCGCAAGGATCTCTTGGGACAGCTGTTCCCTGGTCTTGCCGTCCGTCGCTATGCCGAGCTGTCGCGCGGTGTCCAAGAGAACCTGGTCTCCGGTCTTCGGGACAGCCGGCGCCTGGGTCGTCCCGCCCGACACCAGCTCCCGGGAGCCCTCGTCGAACTCCTTCTTCGCCCTCCCCAGGGCCCTGGCCAGTTCGGGTATCTTCTGTGGGCCCCACAGGAATATCACCACGACGATCACGCCGATGATGATCAGCTGTAGCGGATCGGTGAGCGCCATTGTTTTCGCGCGCGGCTCCGCCGACTTTTAAACGTTCGAAGGGTGCGCCTGGCTCTGTCCAATGAGCGGGTGATGAAGGTCAAAAACAGTTGTAACTCGGCGCGGCGGTTAGCCAGTGGAAGCGACCGTTCAGGTCGACTCCCCCGACACTGAAGTAGCGATAAGACAGCGAGGCGTAACCATGACCTGAACCAAAGCAGGGGATGAGGTTCATCCAAATTACAGGGGCGAAAAAGAAGAACAAGAGAAAGGCTGTTACGCAGACACAGGCCGCTAGCTGGACGCTTGCCCTCACATCTCAGAGGCCCTGTCCGTGTTATTTACGGTTCTGTAACTTCTACGGGTGATTCTCGCCGGCGTAACACGACGGGTGATGTAACTGTTAAGAAATCGTGGTCGGAACGGCATCGGCGGTTGAGTCTGGCAATCAAAATCTCTCTCGCTGGGGCTTACGGCCTCTCTGGTCTTCTCTTCATTTTGTCTTATGAATGGAACGTGGCGAACATCGGGAACGTGTTCGCGACAGACCCTTACTTTCCTTGGGCAGTTGTGTTCGGCTTGGCAGGAGTATTCCTGACGGCCTTCAACATGGCCTTGGATAGCATCTAAGTCTGCTCCGCGTCCAATGCCTCTGTGAGCATCGCTAACCACTTGTTTTTGCCCTGAATTCCGACTCCCGCGACTTCTGCCGGAGTCTGCCCCGCCAATGCCTGATGAGGGCCCACGAAGTCGCGTTGGACTCGCAACCTTCGCCAGGATGAGTCTTGACTGACTTCCAACCGCCTTGCACGTTGACGCTCTAGGCGGCTCAATAACATTTAATGCCGCTTCGGAGCGGCTTCGAACGATTGACCGAGAGGAACACGCTCTCCAACTACTGGAAGCTCACCAAGCCGAGGATATGGGGGCTACTCGTGTTCACCGGCGTCATCGCGATGCTCGTCTCCTACAAGGAGACAGCGGGCTCCGTGCTCTCTCTCCCGCTGATAGCTGTCTGCGCCGTCTCCCTGGTCCTGGGCAGCGCGGCTGCCGACGTCCTGACGAACTACCACGACAGAGACATCGACGGCATGATGAAAAGGACCATGAAGAGGCCCATCCCGAGCGGCGACATCGCGCCCACGAACGCGCTCGCCTTCGGCCTGTCCATGGCCTTCCTCTCTGTGCTGATACCCCTGGTCCTCATCAACGCTTACTCCGCAGGCTTCATGCTCGTCGGCCTGGTAGACAACGTCGTAGTCTACTCGCTGCTGCTCAAGCGCAGGAGCTGGCTCAACATCATCCTGGGCGGGATATCGGGAGGGATGCCAGTGCTCGTGGGATACGCGGCCGTCCCTCACGCCGACCCGTTCGCCCCCATAGCCCTGTACATGTCCGCGCTGGTGATGGTCTGGATCCCGACCCACATCTGGAGCCTGGCGATATTCAGCAGGGCGGACTACGAGGCGGCCAAGATCCCGATGCTCCCGGTGGTCTTCGGCGACAGGGTCGCCGCTATCTGCATAGCAGGCACGAGCGCGCTCCTGGCCGTCTTCTCGATCGCAATCTTCCTCTTCACGCCGGTCAACCCCATCTATGCTGCGACGGCGGTCCTGGGCGGCGCCGCCGTGCTCGCTTACAGCGCGAGACTCGCGGTGAACAGGTCGAGGGAGACGGCGTGGACGCTGTTCAAGCTGACGAGCCCCTACCTGACCCTGATCTTCCTCGTCCTTGGTATCACGATCTGGCTCTAGCGTCCGCGTGATGTAGTTTAGTTAATCATAGCATTAACCACATTTGAGCCGTCCGCTTCTAAGTCGCCGAGCCTGTTACAACCTCATACGATGGAGTCCGTTCCGGCGCTCCAGCGGCGCCCGCTGGAGGTAACGCCCCAGGGGAGAGAGTACACGATGATAGCGAGCCTCCCGAAGAACAGCACCTCGCTGGCCACCAAGGCCGAGGAGGCTGGCGCCGACGCGGTCATCCTGAACATCGACGGGGACGAGGGGTCTTCCCCGAATCACTACGGGGGTTACGACCTCCACGACGTCTACATCAACGACGTGATATCCACGGTGTCCATACCCTGCGGAATCTCGGTCGGAGGAGGCAAGCAGCTTACCGAGGAGTACTGGGAGAGGATAATGTCGAGCAGGTTCGGCTTCGTCGAGATGTACGCGCACAGGATGCCCCTCTTCGTCTTGTCAGACGAGCGCGTCAAGAAGGTGTGCGCGGTCGCGACCGGCTACTCGCTCGAACAGGTCAAGCTCTTGTCCCAGATGCCTGAGATCGAGGCCGTCGAGGCGGCGGCTGTGCCCTTGCAGGCGAGGGGCACGCCTTTCAATCTCCTGGACTTCACGACCCTGGGCACGATCGCGGGGCTGTCCGCGAAACCCGTCCTGCTCCGGACCCAGAAATCGTTGACGAGGTCGGACATCGCGCGAGTCGTCGCGAGGGGCGTGAAGGGACTGATCGTCGACTCGGGCTCCCTCTCAGGAGCGGACGAAGCGTATAAGGACGAACTGGCCGGCCTGGGCCCAAGGCGACAGCCAGCTGAAGCACCCTGAACTGCAGGCCGTGATCCTCGCCGGAGGGCTGGGCACGAGGCTCAGGCCCTACACCTACCTCCTACCGAAGCCGATGCTACCTGTCGGGCCCAAGCCCATCCTGGAGCACATAATTGAGTGGCTGAAGGGCAACGGCGTCGAGAGCGTGGTTGTCTGCACGGGCTACCTCGGGAAGATGATATCCGACTACTTCGGCGACGGCTCCCAGTGGGGGATGGACATCAAGTACGCCACCTCTTTGCATCCTCTCGACATAGCCGGCCAGCTCAAGACCGCGGAGCCCAGCGTGAAGGGGAGGTTCGTCTGCCTCTACGGCGACGCGATCCTCGACTTCGACCTGCGCAAGGTGGTGGAGTTCCACGAGAGGAAGAGGGCCACCGCGACGATGGTCCTGATGAACTACAGCACGGAGCTGAAGTATGGGTTCATGGAGACTGACAGCAACGGGAAGCTCGTCGAGTGGAGGGAGAAGCCGAAGATCACCGGCTACATCAACGTCGGCTGCTACGTGATGGAGAAGCGCTTCTTCAAGTACATCCCGGCCGGAAAGAGCTACGGGATGAAGGAGGCCTTCGAGCGCACCATGGCCGCGGGCGAGAGGGTTTACGCTATGAAGGTCAAGGGGGAGTTCGTCGACATAGGCGACAGGCGTTCCTACAGGACCGCGAACGAGCTCTACACCAAGAGGATGAGGAAGGCCTAGCTCGTTGAAGGTCGTTGTCTTCGAGGACGACGCCCTGGACGGCCTCGGACCCCTTACCGCGCTCCGGCATGCGAGCCTCCTTCGATGGGGGACGAAGACGCTCCTGGAGGCTCAGGGGGAGAGCGTCAGCGACGCCACCGACCTGACGCTGTGGGGGAGGGAGTGGCTTGCCGACGCGACGAGGGAGTCCACAGGCAAGCGATACAACGAGCGGGAGGAGGGGACCGCCCTGCTCGTCAACGCTGCTGCGAAGCCGGGCAGAGGCCTCCTTGACCTTACGTCGAGGAAGTCTTCGTTCGCAGCGTACGAGGGCAGCCGGCTGATAGCGGCAAGGCTGGGGCTCGGCAAGCTTGACCCCGGCGTGATCCCGGTCAAGGCGGGGCTCAAGATCCGCAGGGAGACTGACAGTCTCGAGGCGCCGGAGGGGAGCCTTCTCAGCGGATACTGGGACCTGATCGAGGGGAACGGTCTGAAGATAGCGGAACAGGCCAGGAGATACTCGGACACGCAGTCGCTCCCTCCTCGCGTCGAGGTCCGGGGCCCGGGGTCTAACGTGAGGGTCGAGGGAGGGGCCGACGTAGAGTCGCATGTCACCTTCGACGCGAGGCTTGGCCCCATAGTCATCGAAAAGGGGGCCTCGGTCGAAAGCTTCTCGAGGGTCATGGGGCCGTGCTTCATAGGAAAGAGGGCGAAGATCCTCTCGGGTCTCATCGGGGGCGGGAC